>NZ_JBGOSN010000009.1:82258-125659 GCF_046335115.1 Paracoccus sp. P2
CCCAAAGCCGTGCCGCTGCCGGATCGGGGGCGATGCGGCTCAGCACCTCGGCCTCGCCCTCGGCCGCCTCGGGCAGGGGGGCACCCAAGAGGCCGGTGCGCGCGGCGCGAGTCAGAAAACGGTCGAGAAGAGTTACGACCAGGTCGAAGGGATCGCCCTCGGCCCCCGCGCGTCCCGCCGCCAGTTCGGCCAGGGCGGCGGCGGCGCGGCGGTCCATGCGCGGATAATCGGCGAACAGCCCGGCGATGCGCTGGTAAAGCGCCAGCCCGTCCTGCCCGGCCAGCCGCAGCGCCTCGCCGATCGAGCCGCCGGACAGCGCCGCCAGCCGGGCCGCGTCATGGTCAAGGCCGAGGTCGTGCAGAACCCGGCCCATGTCCTCGGGGCTCAGCGGCTGCAGCCGCAACTCGCGGCAGCGCGAGCGGATGGTCGGCAAAAGCCGCGCCGGCTGATGCGCGACCAGCAGCAGCGTCGCTTCCTGCGGCGGTTCTTCCAGCAGCTTCAGCAGCGCATTGGCGGCGGCCTGGTTCATTTCGTCCGCGGCGTCGATGATGGCGATGCGCCGCCCGCCCTCGGCCGCGCTCATGTGGAAGAAGCCCTGCAGGCGGCGGACCTCGTCCACGGTGATCTCGGCGCGCAGGCGCAGGGTCTTTTCATCCACCGGGCGCCGGACCAGGTGCAGCCGCGGCTCGGACAGCGCGCGGATGCGGCGGACGGTGGGATCGTCCTGCGGCGTGGTCAGGTCGGGCGACGCGGCACCGCTCAGCAGCCATTTGGCGATGGTCCAGGCCAGCGTCGCCTTGCCGGTGCCGCGTGGCCCCGAGATCAGCCAGGCATGGTGCAGCCGATGCGCCTGGGCGGCGGCCAGGAAATCCGCGACCGCGGCGTCCTGGCCGATGATGCGCGCCGCCTCGCGGGGATGGGGCGCGCCCGGCACGCGGTCGGGTTCGGGCAGCGGCTCGTCGCTGATGCCGGGCCGGCTCATGTCAGGGCGGCCAGTACGCGGGCGGCGACCTCGTCCTCGCTGCCGCGGCCGTCGATCACCCGGATGCGTTCGGGCGCCTCGGCAGCCAGCGCCAGGAAGCCCGCGCGCAGCTTCTGCTGGAAGCCCAGGCCCAGCGTCTCGAACCGGTCCTCGGCCCCGCCGCGGGCCTGGCCGCGGGCCAGCGCCACCGCCGGGTCGATGTCGATGATGAAGGTGCGGTCGGGCTCGATGCCGATGGTCAGCCGGTGCAACTCTTCGACCAGCTGGCGCAGCTCGGCGCGGGCGAGGCCCTGGTAGACTCGGCTGGAATCGGCGAAACGGTCGGTCACGATCCAGGCGCCGCGGTCCAGCGCCGGTCGGATCAGCCGCTCAACATGGTCGCGGCGGGCGGCGGTGAACAGCAGCAGCTCGGTTTCGGGGGACCAGCGTTCGCCCGCGCCCTCGACCAGCAGGCGGCGGATCTCCTCGGCGCCCAGGCTGCCGCCGGGTTCGCGCGTCAGCAGCGTCTCGGTGCCGCGCGCGTTCAGCGCCTGTGCCAGCCGCCGCGCCTGGGTGGATTTTCCCGATCCGTCGATGCCCTCGAAACTGATGAACATGGGTGGCTGCGGCGTCAGTTGCGCATCGCCTGGACGGCCCTTTCGCCCAGGCGGAAGGCTGCGCTTTGCATGCGGCCCAGCACGCCGGTCCGGGCGACGTTGCTGGCTGCGAACAGCGGCAGGCGCGATTGTCCGGCGCCGGGAATGTCCACGATCAGTTCGCCCAGCCGGTCGCCTTGGGCGATGGGGGCTTCGATGGGGCCGTTGAAGACAGCTTCGGCCTTGACGCCCGCATGCGAGCCGGCGGGGATCAGCACCCGGACCCCGTCCTTGGTGGTCAGTCCGACGCGGCTCTTGTCGCCCAGCCAGACCGGGGCCTGGACCACGATCTCGTCCTTGGGGATGATGGTGCGCATGGTGAACTGGCGATAGGCCCAGTTCACGATCTGCTCGGATTCCTCGGCGCGGGCCTTTTCACTGGGCAGGCCGGTGATGACGAAGACGATGCGCCGGTCGCCCTGTACGGCCGAGCCGACAAGCCCGTAGCCCGCCTCCTGCGTGTGCCCGGTCTTCAGCCCGTCGGCCTTCCAGTCGCCGGTTCCAAGCCGCAGCAAGGGGTTGCGGTTGCCCGCATTCGAGGGCACCCGCCCCTTGTAGTTGTATTCGGTAAGGGCGAAGTTCTTGTAGAGTTCCGGGAACTCGGTGATCAGCCGGGTGGCGAGCAGGCCCAGGTCGTGCATCGACATCCGGTGCTGGGGATCCGGCCAGCCCGAGGCGTTGACGAAATGCGAGTTCGTCATGCCCAGCTGCCGGGCGCGCTCGTTCATCAGCCGGGCAAAGGCTTCTTCGGTCCCGGCCAGCCCCTCGGCCACGACGACGCAGGCATCATTGCCCGAATTGATGATGATGCCGTGGATCAGATCCTCGACCGTCGGCCGATCTGCCGGTTCGACGAACATCTTCGACCCACCCATCTGCCAGGCCTTGGTCGAGACGGGAAAGGTCGTGTCCATCGCCACCCGACCGTCGTGCAGTGCCTCGAACAGCATGTTCAGGGTCATCAGCTTGGACATGGAGGCCGGCGGCAACGGCTCGTCGGCGTTCTTTTCCATCAGCACGGTGCCGGTCGCCACGTCATAGACCCAGGCCGCACGGGCCGTGGTGTCGAAGGCCTGCGCCGGCAGCGCAAGCAGCATGGCCAGAGTGAAGATGCGGAACGTCAGTGCGCGCATGGATTATCCTTGACCTGTCGCCTTTGGCCCATGGTTATCCCAGCCGGCCGAGACCCGCAACGCCGCCCGGCGATCTGTGCCGCGCAAGTGAACGGTGGTCGCCGCCTAATAGCTGCGGATCAGCCCCACCAGCCGGCCCTGGATCCGGACCTTGTCCTCGGGCAGCATGCGGGTTTCGTAAGCCGGGTTTGCGGCTTCCAGCGCGATCATGCCCCCCTTGCGGCGATAACGTTTCAGCGTGGCTTCGAAACCCTCGATCAGCGCCACCACGATATCGCCGTTTTCGGCCGCGTCCTGTTCGCGGATCACCACCACGTCGCCGTCGTTGATCCCGGCCTCGATCATCGAATCGCCGCGCACCTCAAGCGCGTAATGACGATCCTGGCCCGAGAGCATCGAGCCGGGCACGGCGATGTGATGTGAGATTTCCGAGATCGCCTCGATCGGGACGCCGGCGGCGATGCGGCCCATCACCGGCAATTCGATGACCGAGACGGAGACGTCCATGGCGCCGCGCGGCAGGGGAGCGGGACGGTCGGGAACCACCCCTTCGATCACGCGGGGCTGGAAGCCCGGACCCTTGCTGAGGCTGTCGGGCAGGCGGACGATTTCCAGCGCGCGGGCGCGATGCGGCAGGCGGCGGATGAACCCGCGTTCTTCAAGGGCGGTCACGAGGCGATGTATTCCCGATTTCGAGCGCAGGTCCAGCGCGAGCTTCATTTCGTCGAAGGACGGCGGCACCCCGTCGCGAGCCATCCGCGCCTGAATGAATTCAAGAAGCTGGATCTGTTTCTTCGTCAGCATGCTCTGCCCCCGATCTGCTGCGGCCGCCATCATGTTCATCGAATGTTCTAGCGCGCCCCGTCCCATGCGTCAATCGTTATGGCGATTCGGGTAAATTTCCGGTTAACCGGGCTAGAGCGGCAGGTAGCCCATGCGCTCGCCGGCCCGGTGTGCCGGGTCGTGTGCGGGACGGATCAGCAGCGCGTCGGCCTCGGCCAGAAGCCAGAGCCGGGCGGAATCCTGGTCGCCGAAGGGCTCGATCCGGGGCAGTGTCTCGCCGGGGGCGAGGCGGGCGCGCAGATAGTGCTGCCGGTCGCCCTCGGGCGGCAGGTCGCGGGCGAGCGTCGCCTGCAAGGGCTCGGGCCCCGCCGGCAGGCCCTGCATGGCCCGGATCAGCGGCTGCATGAAGAGTTTCGCGCAAACCACGGCAGAAACGGGGTTTCCGGGCAGGCCCAGCATGGCGGCGAGGCCGATCCGCCCGGCCATCAGCGGCTTGCCCGGCCGCATGGCCAGCTTGTAGAAGGCCCGCTCCATGCCGAGATCGGCCGCCACCTTGCCGATCAGGTCGTGATCGCCCACCGAGGCGCCGCCGATGGTTACGATCAGGTCGCACCCTTGGGCCTGGGCAAAGCGGTCGCGCAGGCTTTGTTCGGTGTCGCGGGCGAGCGGCAGGATGACGGGATCGGCCCCGGCTTCGCGCGCCAATGCCGCGATGGCGAGGTCGTTCGAGCTGATGATCTGGCCCGGCGCAGGCTCGGAGCCGGGGGGAACCAGTTCGTCGCCGCCGGCCAGGACGGCGACGCGCGGGCGGCGCGCGACCGTCACCTGCGGCACGTTCATTGCCGCGATGAGTGCCAGATCGGCGGGGCGCAAGGGGCGCCGCGGCAGAAACTCGGAGCCTTGTGCGAAATCATTGCCCTTGGCGCGGATATTACGACCGTGGCCGGGCTCGGCCACCGTGATGTGGTCGCCTTCGCGCACCACCAGCTCCTGCATGACCACGCGGTCGTAGCCTGCGGGAACCGGCGCGCCGGTGAAGATGCGGATGGCGCTGCCGGGGTGCGTTTCGCCGGCATAGGGCTGGCCGGCGGCGGCGGTGCCGATTACCGGCAAGGGGCCGGGCAGGTCGGCCGAGCGCAGCGCATAGCCGTCCATGGCCGAGGCGTCGAAGGGCGGCTGCGTCAGCCGGGCCACGGCGGGCGCCAGCAGCGCGCGGCCAAGCGCCTCGGCCAGCGCCACCTGCTCTGGCTCGGGGGCGGGTGCAAGGGCCAGGACGCGGGCGCGGGCTTCTTCGACGCTGATCATGGGTTCCCCCTTCAGGGTGCGGCGCGGAACGGGCCGGATTTGCCGCCGGTCTTGGACAGCAGGCGGATGCCTTCGATCCGCATGTCCTTCTGCGCGGCCTTGAGCATGTCATAGACGGTCAGGCAGGCGGTCGAGACGGCGGTCAGCGCCTCCATCTCGACCCCGGTCTTGCCGGCGGTGCGAACGGTGGCGGTGACGCGGATGCCGGGCAGGGCGGGGTCGGCCGCCAGATCGACCGAGACCTTGGTGATCGGCAGCGGGTGGCACAGCGGGATCAGCTCGGCGGTGCGCTTGGCGCCCATGATGCCGGCCAGCCGCGCCACGCCCATCACGTCGCCCTTGGCCGCGCCGCCCTGCGCCAGCACCAGCGTTTCGGGGGCCATGATCACCATGCCCTCGGCCACCGCCTCGCGCGCGGTCTCGGGCTTGTCCGAGACATCGACCATATGCGCCTGGCCCTGGGCGTCGAAATGCGTCAAGCTCATGCGGCAAGACCCAGGATCTGGCGGGTGGCGCCGGTCACGTCCGGCTGGCGCATCAGGCTTTCGCCGATCAGGAAGCGCCTGACCCCGGCCCCGGCCATGCGGTTCAGGTCGGCAGGCGTGAACAGCCCGCTTTCGCAGACCAGGTCGCGATCCGCAGGCACATGCGGCGCCAGGTCCAGCGTCACCTCCAGGCTGACCTCGAAGGTCTTCAGGTTGCGGTTGTTCACCCCGATCAGCGGCGACTTCAGGCGTAGCGCGCGGTCGAGTTCGGCGCGGTCATGCACCTCGACCAGCGCGTCCATGCCCCAGTGGAAGGCCGCATCCTCAAGCTCGGCGGCCAAGGTGTCGTCGACCGAGGCCATGATGATCAGGATGCAATCGGCACCCCAGGCGCGGGCCTCGGCCACCTGATAGGTGTCGTAGAGGAAGTCCTTGCGCAGCGCCGGCAGGCCGCAGGCATCGCGCGCGGTGGTCAGGAATTCGGGCGCGCCCTGAAAGCTGGGGGCGTCGGTCAGCACCGAAAGGCAGGCCGCCCCCCCGGCCTCATAGGCGCGGGCCAGCGCCGGCGGGTCGAAATCCGGGCGGATCAACCCCTTGGAGGGGCTGGCCTTCTTGATCTCGGCGATCAGCGCATGGCCGGTCGCGGCCTTCGCGGCCAGCGCGCGGGCAAAGCCGCGGGGGGGCGAGGCTTCGCGGGCCGCGGCCTCGATGCCCGACAGCGGCCGGGCGGCCTTGGCGGCGGCGATTTCTTCCAGCTTGTAGGCCTTGATGCGGTCGAGAATATCCATGACGTCGGTTTACCCCGCGGCGGCGGTTTCGGAAAGGGCCCAGTCGATCACCGGCTCGCCCCGCGACCGCAGCCAGTCGTTGACCCGGCCGAAGGGGCGCGAGCCGAAGAAGCCGCGCCGCGCCGATAGCGGTGAGGGATGGGCGCTTTCGATCACCAGATCCTGCGGACGCGGCAGCCCGGTCAGCGCCTTTTGCGCGTGGCCGCCCCAGAGGATGAAGGCCAGCGGGCGCTCGGCCTGCGCGCGGGCGACGGCCTGCCGCGCCAGCTTCTCCCAGCCCCATTTCGCATGGACGCCGGCTTGGCCGGGCAGCACGGACAGCGCGGTGTTCAGAAGCAGCACCCCCTGCCGCGCCCAATGGCTCAGGTCGCCGTTCGGGGGGGCGGCGCCGATATCCTCGCGCATCTCGGCATAGATGTTTCGCAGCGAGCGCGGCAGCGCGGTTTCCGGCGTGACCGAAAAGGCCAGCCCGTTGGCATGGCCCGGCGTGGGATAGGGGTCTTGCCCCAGGATCACCACCCGGACCTGCTCCGGCGGCGTCAGCTCCAGCGCGGCGAAGACGCGGGCGGGGCCGGGCAGCCAGTCGCGGTCCCGCAACCGGGCCGCGATGGCCGGCCAGTCCTGGCGAAAGAACGGCAGGCCGGCCCAGGCGCCGGGAACGGGGATGGGCTCAGCCATGGGGCTCGGCCGGCGCGCCGACCTGGGCGGCCAGCGCGGCCAGCTTGGCCCTGGCCTTGCCGCTGTCGATGGAATCGCGGGCGATCTCGGCTCCTTCGCGCAGCGATGCGGCCTTGCCGGCGATCAACAGCGCGGCGGCGGCATTCAGCAGCACGGCATCGCGATAGGCGCCCGGCGCGCCGTCCAGCAGCGCCCGCAGCGCCGCGGCGTTCTGCGCCGGATCGCCGCCCAGGATCGCCTCGAACGGATGCACCGGCAGGCCGGCATCCTCGGGCGAGACCTGGAACTCGGTGATCTCGCCGTCCTTGAGCTGCGCCACCCAGGTCGGCTCGGCGATCGAGATCTCGTCGGTGCCGTCGCCGCCATGCACCAGCCAGGCGCATTCCGAGCCCAGTTCGCGCAGCGTCTCGGCCATCGGCCGGTTCCAGACCTTGTCGAAGGTGCCCGTCAGCTGCCGCTTGACCGAGCCGGGATTGGTCATCGGCCCCAGCAGGTTGAAGATGGTGCGGGTGCCCAGTTCAGCCCGCGCCGGACCGACATGGCGCATGGCGGGGTGATGCACCGGCGCCATCATGAAGCAGATGCCGGTCGCGGCCAGCGCGGCCTCGGCGATCTCGGGGGTGCCCATCACGTTCAGCCCCAGATGGGTGATGGCATCGGCCGAGCCGGATTTCGAGGACAGGTTGCGGTTGCCATGCTTGGCGACCGGCACGCCGGCGCCCGCGACCACGAAGGCGGTGGCGGTCGAGATGTTCAGCGTGCCCTTGCCGTCGCCGCCGGTGCCGACGATGTCCATGGCGCCCTCGGGGGCCTTGATGCGGTTCATCCGCGCGCGCATGGCGCGGGTGGCGGCAGCCATTTCCTCGACCGTCTCGCCGCGCACGCGCATGGCCATCAGCAGGCCGCCGATCTGGGCGGGGGTGGCGGCGCCCTCGAACAGGGCGGAAAAGGCTGCCTCGGCCTCGGTCCCGGTCAGCGGCCGGCTGGCGGCCAGGCCGATCAGCGGGCGGATGTCGGTCGGCGCGCTCATGCGGCGCGGTCCAGGTTCGAGCAGCGGCGCAGGAAGTTGCGGATCATGTCGTGGCCATATTCCGAGGCGATGCTTTCGGGATGGAACTGCACGCCCTCGACCGGCAGGGTCCGGTGCATCAGCCCCATGATGGTGCCGTCGGCGGCGGTGGCGGTGACGCGCAGGCAATCGGGCAGGCTTTCCGGTTCCACGGTCAGCGAATGGTAGCGCGTCGCGGTCAGCGGCGAGGGCAGGCCGGCGAACACGCCGGTTCCGTCATGGGTGATGGCGTCGGTCTTGCCATGCACGATGCGGCTGGCGCGCACCACCTTGCCGCCGAAGGCCTCGCCGATGGCCTGGTGGCCCAGGCAGACCCCGAACAGCGGCACGCCCTTTTCCGCCGCCGCGCGGATCAGCGGCACGATGATCCCGGCATGGGCCGGATCGCAGGGGCCGGGCGAGATCACGATGCCCTGCGCGCCCATCCCCAGCGCCTCGTCGACGGACAGGGCGTCGTTGCGGCGCACGACGACCTCGGCCCCGGCCTCGCCCATGTAATGCACGAGGTTCCAGGTGAAGCTGTCGTAATTGTCGATGAGCAGGATCATGGTCTGGGCCTTCCGGCTGGGGCGCCTTGCATTGGGGGGTGAACCCCGGAAATTCTGCGGCTATAGATGGGCTAAAGCCTTGCCGCGGGTCAAGAGCGCAGGGCAAGAAAAACCGCGCTGGGGCGCATGCGGCGCGGCATGTGGGGCAGGGGCTGGGCAAGGACATGGCAAGAGGGTTCGCGACGGGTCTGGTTCATGGCGCGCTGGTCTGCGGCGCGGCGCTGGTCGGGCTGTCGCTGGCGTTGCCGCAGCCGCCGCGCCCCGAGGCACCCGCCGCCGGCCAGGGCCCGGCGGCCGAGACGCTGTCCGTCCCGGCGGGTTCCGGGTTCTCGAACGCCAGCGACATGCAGCCGCAGGCCCCCGCGCCGCTTGCCGCCGGGGTGCCGCGCCCCGCCGCGGCCCCGCTGGCGCCGCGCCCGGCCGACGAGCCTGCGCCGGCGCCCGCCGATCCGGCCGGGCTGCGCCCGCTTGCACCCGCCGAAAGCCCCGTCGCGCCCGAGATCGCCTTGCCCGAGGCCGATCCGGTCGACCTGCCCGATCCGGCAGCCGAGGCGCCGGTCCCCGTGCCGCCGCCCGGCCAGGTGGTGGTGCCGGCGCTGGACCGCGCCCCTGAACGTACCATGCCGGCCCCCGCGCCCGGGCCGGACGCGGCATCCGCCGACGCGCTGTCCCAACCGGCCGCAGAGGCCCCCGCCGCGCCCGCCGTTTCCGCAGGGTCGGAACCGGCCGCAACTGCGCCCCCACCGCTGCCCGCCGCCCCGCCGCCCGAGCCAGCGCCAGAGGCGCGGCGCCAAGCGGCGCCCGAGGCCCCTGCCGTTTCCGCCGGGACGCAGCCGGCCGGAAGCGCGCATCCGTCGCCGGCCGTCGCCCCAGGGCCCGAGGCATCGGCCGGTCCCGAAGCGGCGCCCGGAACCGGGGCGGCGATGTCCGGTGCCGCGGTGCCGGACCCGCGGGCGTCGTCGCGATCGCCGGAAGCCTCCGGGTCCGGCCAGGAGGAGGGCCCGGCCCGGTCCGCACCCGGCGCCGGACCCGACCTGTCCACCCCGCCCGATTTCGGCGCCTTGCGCCTGACCGACTGAGGCCCGTCCCATGCTGCCGCTGAACCCCGCCCTTGCCGCGACCTTTCGCCCGCCCGTCATGGAGGCGCGGCGCTGGCTTGCCGGCCTGACCTTTCCGCCCGAGCGGCCGTTGATCAATCTCAGCCAGGCCGCGCCGGTCGAGCCGCCGCCCGAGCCCCTGCGCCGTGCCATGGCCGAGGCGGCGCTGGAGCGGGCCGATGCGCATCTCTATGGCCCGGTGCTGGGCCGTCCCGAGTTGCGCGAAGCGGTGGCCCGCGACTGGTCGCGCGCCTATGCCGGCACCATCCGCCCCGAAGAGGTGGCGATCACCCAAGGCTGCAACCAGGCTTTCTGCGCCGCGATCCAGAGCCTCGCCGGGCCGGGGGATGAGGTGATCCTGCCTGCGCCCTGGTATTTCAACCACAAGATGTGGCTCGACATGCAGGGCATCCGCACTGTCCCCGTGCGCTGCGGCGCGGAGATGGTGCCGGACGCGGCCGAGGCGGCCAGGCTGGTCACCGAGCGCAGCCGGGCCATCGTGCTGGTCAGCCCCAACAACCCCTCGGGGGCGGAATACCCGGCCGAGACCCTGCGCGCCTTTGCCGAGCTGGCGCGGTCGCGCAGCCTGGCGCTGGTTCTGGACGAGACCTATCGCGACTTCGACGCCCGCGAGGGCGCGCCGCACGACCTGTTCGCCGATCCCGACTGGGGCGAGGTGCTGATCCATCTCTACAGCTTCTCGAAAGCCTACCGGCTGACCGGGCATCGCGTTGGCGCGGTCATCGCCAGCCCCGCCCGCATGGCCGAGATCGAGAAATTCCTCGACACCGTCGCGATCTGTGCCGGCCAGATCGGCCAGATCGGCGCGGCCTGGGGCATGGCGAACCTGCGCGATTGGCTGGCGGGCGAGCGGGCCGAGATCCTTGCCCGCCGGGCCGCCATGGCCGAGGGCATGGCGCAGCTTCCCGGCTGGCGCGTCAAGGGCTGCGGCGCCTATTTCACCTGGGCCGAACATCCGTTCGACATGCCTGCGCCGGACCTTGCGCAGCGCCTGCTGCGCGAGGCGGGGGTGCTGCTGCTGCCCGGCACCATGTTCATGCCCGAGGGCGACGTGCAGGGCGCGCGCCATGTCCGCATCGCCTTTGCCAATGCCGACCGGGACGGCATCGCGGCGCTGATGCAGCGGCTCGAGGCGTTCCGGCCCTGACCGGCCGACCGGATTGTGACCGGCGGGCAAGGCGGCGCGGCGTCGCGGCTCTTGCCGCCGGGCCCTTGGCACCCTAAAGACTTGCGCTGACTGGCAAGAACAACGGCGGGGCACGGCGACAAGATGCGAGGCAAGGGCAAATCGACGATCGTCTGGTTGCTGATGGGCATGCTGGTCCTGGGGCTGGGCGGCTTCGGCGTCACCAATTTCTCGGGCGGCACGGCCGATATCGGCGCGGTGGGCGATGTCGAGATCTCGGCCCAGGACTATGCCCGCACCCTGCGCGCCGAGATGCAGGATTTCTCTGCCCGCACCGGCCGGCAGATCAGTGCCGCCGAGGCCAAGGCCATCGGCGTGGACCAGGCGGCGCTGGTGCGGCTTTACACCGCCGCGGCGCTGGAGGCCGAGGCGAACCGGCTGGGCGTCTCGGTCGGCGACCAGGCGGTGGCCGAGCAGATCACCGGCATCGCCGCCTTCCGCGGCCTGAACGGCCAGTTCGACCGCGCCATCTATGCCGACGCGCTGCGCCGCGAGGGCATGCGCGAGGCCGAGTTCGAACATGACCTGCGCATGGACATGGCCCGGCTGATCCTGCAGGACGCGGCGCTGGCCGGTGTCAGCGCGCCCGAGCCGGTGGTGGCGCAGACCCAGGGCTGGCTGCTGGAGACGCGCGACATCCATTGGCGCGAACTGACCGCCGAGGATCTGCCCGCGCCGGTTTCCACCCCCGACGAGGCGACGCTGCAAGCCTGGCACAAGGCCAATGCCGACCGCTTCACCGCGCCCGAGATCCGCCAGATCACCTATGTCTGGCTGACCCCCGAGATGCTGGAGGGCGAGGTCGAGGTCGACGAGGCGGCGCTGCGCGAGCTTTACCAGGACCGGATCGAGGAGTTCCAGCAGCCCGAGCGCCGCATGGTCGAGCGGCTGGTCTTCCCCACCATGGCCGCCGCCGAGGAGGCCAAGGCCCGCATCGAGCGCGGCGAGATCACCTTCGAGCAGCTGGCCGCCGAGCGCGGGCTGACGCTGGCCGACATCGACTTGGGCGAGGTGAGCCAGGCCGAGCTGGGTGCTGCGGGCGAGGCGGTGTTTGCGCTGGAGGAGCCCGGCGTCGCCGGCCCGGCCGGTTCCGACCTGGGGCCGGCGCTGTTTTCGATGAATGCGATCCTGGAACCGCTGGACATTCCCTTCGAGGAGGCGCGCGACGACCTGCGGCTCGAGGCCGCGGTGGACCGCGCGCGGCGCCAGATCGAGGAGCGTTCGGACGAGTTCGCCGACCTGCTGGCCGGGGGCGCGGCGCTGGAGGACATGGTCGAGGACACGCCGATGAAGCTCGGCCGCATCGATTGGAGTCCCGGCGCCGAGGCCGATCCGAATGGCATCGACGCCTATCCCGAGTTCCGCCAGCGCGCGGCGCAGCTGACCGAGAAGGATTTCCCCGAACTGTTCGAGACCGGGGACGGCGGCGTCTTCGCCCTGCGGCTGGACAAGATCGAGCCGCCGGCGCTGATCCCCTTCGAGGAGGTGCGCGAGCGCGTGGCCGAGGATTGGGCGCGCAACGAGACGCATCGCCTGCTGCTCGCCCTGGCCGAGGAGCGCCGCGTCGAGGCCGAGGCGGCCGCCGAGACCGGCATCGAGCCGGCCCCGGCGGCGGCGACCGCGCCGGTCGCCCAGGCCCTCGGCGCCGCCGCGACCGCGCCGGGGACCGACGCCCCCGCCACGGCTGACCAGAAGCCCGCCCCCGATCCCGGCACGCCGGCGACCGGCCTTGCCCGCGGCGGTTTCATTAACGGCGTGCCGCAGGACGTGGTGACCCAGGCCTTCGAGATCGCCGAGGAAGGCGCGACCGAGGTGGTCGATGCCGAGAACCGGGTGTTCCTGGTCACGCTGGACAAGATCCACCCGGCCGAGACCAGGGGCGACGAGGCCGCGCAGATCCGCGAGGGCATCTCGGCCCGGCTGGCGGATTCGCTGCGCCAGGACGTCTTCGACTATTACACCCGCGCGCTGCAGTCCCAGGCCGGCATGACGCTGAACCAGACCGCGGTGGATGCGGTGAACGCGCAGGTCCAATGATGGAGATCACCCCGGATTTCGCGTCATTCGAGCGGGGCTGGGCCGAGGGGCGCAACCAGCTTCTGACCATCCGGCTGGCAGCCGACCTGGACACGCCGGTCAGCCTGATGCTGAAGCTGGCCGAGGCCGCGCCCAATTCCTTCATGCTGGAAAGCGTCACCGGCGGCGAGCTGCGCGGCCGCTATTCCTTCGTCGGCATGAAGCCCGACCTGATCTGGGAATGCCGGGACGGCAAGGCCCGCATCAACCGCAACGCCCGCTATTCGGACGAGTTCGCGGGTGACGACCGCCCGGCGCTGGACAGCCTGCGTGCCCTGATCGCGGAAAGCCGCATCGACATGCCGGACGGCGTGCCGGCGGGTGCGGCGGGGCTTTTCGGCTATCTGGGCTATGACATGATCCGCCTGGTCGAGCGCCTGCCCGACGTGAACCCCGATCCGCTGGGCCTGCCGGATGCGATGATGATGCGCCCCTCGGTCGTCGCGGTTCTGGACGGGGTCAAGGGCGAAGTCCTGCTCTGCGCCCCGGCCTGGCACGATGGGGAAACCCCCGCCCGCGCCGCCTATGCCCAGGCTGCCGAGCGGGTGATGGAGGCGCTGCGCGCGCTGGACCGCCAGCCCAGCGAGCCGCGCGCCCTGGGCCACGATCTGAAAATCGGCGAATTGCGCAGCAATTTCAGCAAGGAAGCCTATCTGGCGGCGGTCGAGAAGGCCAAGGAGTACATCCGCGCCGGCGACATCTTCCAGGTGGTGCCCTCGCAACGCTGGGCGATGGATTTCCCGCTGCCGCCCTTTGCGCTTTACCGCGCGCTGCGGCGCACCAACCCATCGCCCTTCATGTTCTTCCTGAATTTCGGCGGCTTCCAGATCGTCGGCGCCTCGCCCGAGATCCTGGTGCGGCTGCGCGAAGGCGAGGTGACGATCCGCCCCATCGCCGGCACCCGCCCGCGCGGCGCCACGCCCGAGGAGGACCGCGCGCTGGAGGCCGACCTCCTGGCCGACCAGAAGGAACTGGCCGAACACCTGATGCTGCTGGACCTCGGCCGCAACGACGTGGGCCGGGTGGCGCGCATCGGCACGGTCACCCCCACCGAGCAGTTCATCGTCGAGCGGTATTCCCACGTCATGCATATCGTCTCGAACGTGGTGGGCGAGCTCAACGAAGGCGAGGACGCGCTGTCGGCGCTGCTGGCGGGGATGCCGGCGGGCACGGTCTCGGGCGCGCCCAAGGTCCGGGCGATGGAGATCATCGACGAGCTGGAGCCGGAAAAGCGCGGCGTCTATGCCGGCGGCGTCGGCTATTTCGCCGCCAATGGCGAGATGGACATGTGCATCGCCCTGCGCACCGGGGTGATCAAGGACGGCACGCTTTACATCCAGGCCGGCGGCGGCGTGGTCTATGACAGTGACCCCGAGGCCGAGTTCATGGAGACGGTGAACAAGAGCCGCGCCCTGCGCCGCGCGGCCGAGGAAGCGGCGCGTTTCGTGCGCGGAAACGGATAGGAGAGGGCCCGGCCCGGCAAGGCGGCTAGCGGATTGGCGGGGGGCGGTGGTTCCGGCCGGGCAAGTTGCCAGCATCGCTGCGCCCGAATGCGGCAGCAGAAGTCAGTCCCGCCAAAAGGGAATGTCTCTGCGACAGTAATTTCCCACCGCCATCCCCAGCGGCAGCGAGCCGTCGCGCGGTCCCGAACCGAATTCGGACAACCCGGCCCCTTCGGCCTTGCGTGCGGGATCGAGCGTGAAGACGATCCCTTGGCCCGCCTTGCGCGGCTTGGGCGTGGCGCGCCAGATCCGGGCCTTGCCAGGCTGGCCCAGGGCGCGCTGCGCAAAATCGCCCGCGGCGCACCAATAATCGGTGTCCTCGCGCCGAGCCTGGTAGGCGACCGCGATCTCGGTCGGGCCGGCCTGGGTGACGGTCATGCCGTTGCGGGCCATGAAGGCGGCCGCCGGCATCGGCAGCAACAGCGCAACAATGAGGATCGGACGCATCACCGTTTTCCCTCGCAGGACAGGGGCCGCTTCCGGCCCGCCATCCGATGATGCGCCACGACGATCTGCGGGGCAATCCTGAAGCGCCGCGCGCCCGCGACATGCCGCGCGGGATCAATCCTCGCCGCGATAGGGCTGGACGTATTGCAGCGCCATGTCCCAGGGGAAGAATATCCAGGTGTCCTGGCTGACTTCGGTCACATAGGTCTCGACCATGGGCCGGCCCTTGGGCTTGGCATAGACGGTGGCGAAATGCGCCTTGGGATACATGGTGCGCACATGTTCCAGCGTGCGCCCCGAATCGACCAGGTCGTCGACCACCAGGATGCCGTCGCCGTCCTGCATCACCGCCGGGTCCGGAGCCTTCAGCACCGTGACCTCGCCGCGCTCCTGCCCGCCCTTGCCGCGATAGGACTTGACGGAAATCGTGTCGATCACCCGCACGTCAAGTTCGCGCGCGACGATCATCGCCGGTACCAGCCCGCCGCGGGTGATGGCCAGGATCGCGCGCCAGGGGCGATCCTCGAGCCGCCAGGCCAGGGCACGGGCGTCGCGGTGCAGCTGGTCCCAGCTGATATGGAATCCGCGTTCATGGGGCAGGCGATCGTTCATGCTGGCTCCTTAGTGGTTGACGATCAGAAGCAGGCCCAGCAGCGCGATGGCGATGCCGGCGGCCCGGTCGATCCAGAACTTTGCCGCAAAATAGCGCGCGCGCATGAGGGCTGTCGACATCAGAACGGCGACCAGCGCATACCAGAACAGCTCGGTCCCCAGGCAGATGCCATAGATCAGCGCCTGCCGCGCGATCCCCATCGGCTCGGGAAAGACCGACAGGATCAACGCGGCATAGAACAGCGCCGGCTTGGGATTGGAGAGGTTCAGCGCGATCCCGCCCCAGAACCCCTTGCTGGCGCCGCCGGCCGCCGGCGGCAGGGGCAGGGTCGAGGCGCGCCACAGCGTCCAGGCGAACCACAGCAGGTAGAAGCCGCCAAAGACCTTGAGCGCGACGAACAGCGCCGGGTGCAGCCGGAACAGCACCGCCAGCCCGGCCAGCGCGAACAGGCACCACAGCGAGGCGCCCGTGGCCAGTCCAAGCGCATAGGGCAGGGCGCGGGCGCGACCATGCAGGAAGGCGGTCTGCACCGTGGCGATGATCGCCGGCCCCGGCGTCAGGATCGCCAGCGTCAGCGCCGAGACAAGCGCGATGACCTGTTCGGCGCTCATCGCGGAGGATCAGTCCTTTTTCGTCGTGGCGATGTCGGGGGCGTCCACGGCCTTCATGCCGACGATGTGATAGCCGGAATCGACGTGATGGGTTTCGCCCGTCACGCCCGAGCCCAGGTCGGACAAGAGATAGACCGCCGACTTGCCGACATCGTCGATGGTGACGTTGCGGCGCAGCGGCGAGTTCAGCTCGTTCCATTTCAGGATATAGCGGAAATCACCGATGCCGCTGGCCGCCAGCGTCTTGATCGGCCCGGCCGAGATGGCGTTGACGCGGATGCCGTCCTTGCCGAAATCCTCGGCCAGGTAGCGCACCGACGCCTCCAGCGCGGCCTTGGCGACGCCCATGACGTTGTAATGCGGCATCACCCGCTCGGCGCCGTAATAGGTCAGGGTCAGCATCGAGCCGCCGTTCGGCATCATCGCGGCGGCGCGGCGCGCCACGGCGGTAAAGGAATAGACCGAGATGTCCATGGTCATCAGGAAATTGTCGCGCGTGGTGTCGGCATAGCGGCCGCGCAGCTGCTCCTTGTCGGAAAAGCCGATGGCATGGACGATGAAGTCCAGGCTGTCCCAGCGTTCCGCAATGGTCGCGAACAGCCCGTCGACCGAGGCCTCGTCGGCCACGTCGCATTCGGCCAGCAGGTCCGAGCCGATCTGCGCGGCCAGCGGCTCGACCCGGCGCTTGAGCGCCTCGCCCTGATAGGAAAAGGCCAGCTCGGCACCCTGTTCGGCCAGCGCCTTGGCGATGCCCCAGGCGATGGACTTGTCGTTCGCCAGGCCCATGATGAGGCCGCGGCGACCCTTCATCAGCCCATTCCCGCCGTCACTTGACATGATGCTGCCCCTCGCGCTTCTTCGGTTTGCAGCAGGATTAGGCGAACTGCATGGAGGCATCAAGTGTCGGTAAGCAGGCAGACATGAGCGACCGCAGCGGAATTTTCGCCGGCGACGACCCCTTTGCCATCGCCCGCAGCTGGCTGGCCGAGGCCGAAAGGACCGAGCCGAACGACCCCAGCGCCATGGCGCTGGCCACCGTCGATGCCGCGGGCATGCCCGACGTGCGCATGGTGCTTTTGAAGGGGATCGAGGGGGCGGGGGCCGAGGGCTCCTTCGTCTTCTATACCAATTACGAAAGCGCCAAGGGCAGCCAGATCGAGGCGACCGGGGTCGCCGCCTTCGTCATGCACTGGAAGTCGCTGCGCCGGCAACTGCGCGTACGCGGCCATGTCACCCGTGTCGAATCCGACCTGGCCGATGCCTATTACGCCTCGCGTCCCTTGCAGTCGCGGATCGGCGCCTGGGCCTCGCGCCAAAGCCGGCCGCTGGCCAGCCGCGGTGCGCTGATGGGTGATGTGGCGCGGCTTGGGATCAATCTTGGGTTGAATCCCCCGCGCCCGCCGCATTGGGGCGGCTATCGAATCCGCCCGGTCCAGATCGAATTCTGGGCCGATGGCGCCTTCCGCCTGCATGACCGTTTTCGCTGGACAAAACGAGGTTTTTCCGACGAAAGCGGCGACGGACAGGACAATAGTCAAGAAATAATTCAAAGTTTATGGCAAGTCTGCCGTCTTAGCCCTTGATGCGGGTTCGCGATTTATCCATGGTATGGAAAGCCTGACCAATCCGGCTCCACCTTCGTTCAGCCTAGACCGAAGGGCGCGGGACCGGAGTTTCGGGTTGTTTCTGGTTTTCTAACGGGTGACAGGACGACATGGAAGAAGACGACGAGCAACAGCGCAAGATCGCGGGCGTCGTGAAATGGTTCGATGGCAGCAAGGGCTTCGGTTTTCTGACCGATCCCGAGGGTGGCGCCGACATTCTTCTGCACGCCAACGTACTGAGGAATTTCGGCCAGAGCTCGGTTGCCGAGGGCTCTCATGTGGTTGCCATCATCCAGAAGACGCCGCGCGGCATGCAGGCGGTCGAGGTGCTGGAGATCACGCCGCCTGCCAGCGAGCCGATGCCCGCCATCGCCGATCTGTGTTCGGCCACGCCGGAAGAGATCGCGCAGCTGCCGCTGCTGCCGGCGCGGGTGAAATGGTTCGACAAGGCCAAGGGCTTCGGCTTTGCCAATATCTTCGCCGAAAAAGCCGACGTGTTCCTGCATGTCGAGGTGTTGCGCCATTCCGGCTTTGCCGATCTGGCCGTGGGCGAGGCGATCGCGCTGCGCGTGGTCGATGGCCGGCGGGGGATGATGGCCGCGCAAATCCTGTCCTGGGAGAAAGCCGCGATCGAGGCGCGGCAGACACAGCCGGGGGGAGCGGCCGCGCTCGCTAAATTGCGGCTGGTCGCGGGCGCGGTATGAAGTTGAGGGCCGTTACGGTTGTTCTTGCTTTTCTTGTCATAAATCAATCCTCGGCCCTTGCGGCCCCGTGTCATCCCGACCGGGCGTTGTTCCAGGGTCGGGGCAAGCCGGTCGAGGTGGCGGTCGAGATCGCGGACAGCGACGAGGAACGCGCGCGGGGCCTGATGTTCCGCCGCGACCTGCCGGCGGGGCAGGGCATGCTGTTCATCTACGAATCGCCGCAGCCGGTCAGCTTCTGGATGCGCAACACGCTGATTGCGCTGGACATGATCTTCATCGACGCACGGGGCGAGGTGCGCCACGTTCATCCGATGGCCAAGCCGCTGGACGAGACGGCGATCGCGGGCGTGGCGCCCGGCGATCCCGCGCCCGAGCGGCTGATGGTGCTGGAGGTGCCGGGCGGCGACGCGGCGCGGCTGGGCATCCATCCCGGCATGGTGCTGTCGCATCCGCGCCTGCCGCAGCAGGATGCGCTGGCGTCCTGCGACTGAAGGTGCTGCGGCCTCTCAGTTTTCCCTTTCCCCCAGCGCGGTCAGCCGCTAGACAGCGCGACAGGTCCGGGGCGTAGCGCAGCCTGGTAGCGCGACGGTTTTGGGTACCGTAGGCCGGAGGTTCGAATCCTCTCGCCCCGACCACCACTCAGTCACCACTCAGTTCCTTCCGACCCTCACCGGTTTGCAGCGCGGTTTGCGGCCTTGTTCCGGATGCCGCCCGCGCCGCTTTCCCGCAGGGATCCGGCGGCGAGCCCGGCGGTTTCCTGCCGAAAAAGCCAGCGTGACTTTGCTGCATCAGCGCCGCTTCATGAAGCTGGGGGCGCCCCCGGTTGTTTTCGGGGTGTCACATTCGTCTGATCGAAGGTGTTTTGATGAGTATGCGAGGTTCTCATGAACGCTTGGTGGAGCGCGTCCGTCTGCATCAACCGGACCCTTGGGGGACAGCAATCAGAGCCGCTTTGCTCGCGCGTCTATCGTCAGCCGCCGTCGCCCTGGCGCAGCGCCTTCATGGCGCTGATGGACCGCGTCTTTGCCGAGACGGCCCATTGCGAGAATATCCATAGCCGCTGGCGCGACCGCAGCGACGCCTAGCGTTTCGCGGCCAGGCTCCGCTCCAGCTGCTCCAGCGCGGCGATGGTGGCGTCATAGCTGTTGCCGGCCTTGGGAAAGCGTGCCTTGCGGCCGCGATAGAAGGCCAGCCATTTCGGCAGCTCCTCCAGGGGATAGGTCGCCGACCAGATCTTGCCGGTCAGGGTGAAGGTGGATTCGTCATGCGTCACTTTCATGCCCGCCCTTTTGCGGTCCTGCGCCGGCGGCATCAAGATGCCGAGCGCGTCGGCGGCCGGGCTGGCAAAATAATGCACCGGAAGGTTCGGGAAATGCCTGCCGCCCCTTGTTCTTTTCCCGTCCCGACCCTAGAAGGCCCCCCTGAAAACTGGTGATGCTGGGGGCAAGGGAATGCCGCTTCTGGTGATGAAATTCGGCGGCACCTCGGTTGCCGACCTGGACCGCATCAAGAACGCCGCGCTGAAGGTTCAGCGCGAGGTCGAGCGCGGCTATGACGTGATCGTCATCGTCAGCGCCATGTCGGGCAAGACCAACGAACTGGTCGGCTGGGTCGAGGCGACCTCGCCGCTGTTCGATGCGCGCGAATACGACGCCGTGGTCGCCTCGGGCGAGAACGTCACCGCCGGGCTGATGGCGCTGACCCTGCAGGAACTGGGCGTGCCCGCGCGCAGCTGGCAGGGCTGGCAGGTGCCGATCAACACCACCTCGCAGCACTCCTCGGCGCGCTTCGTCTCCATCCCTCGCGACAATATCGACCAGAAATTCGCCGAGGGCATGCGGGTCGCCGTGGTCGCGGGTTTCCAGGGGCTCGGCTCGGACAACCGCATCACCACGCTGGGCCGCGGCGGCTCGGATACCACGGCGGTCGCCTTTGCCGCCGCCTTCGGGGCCGAGCGTTGCGACATCTATACCGATGTGGACGGGGTCTATACCACCGATCCGCGCATCACCTCGAAAGCGCGCAAGCTCAAGAAGATCGCCTTCGAGGAGATGCTGGAACTGGCCAGCCTGGGGGCCAAGGTTCTGCAAACCCGCTCGGTCGAGCTGGCGATGCGCTACAAGGTCCGCCTGCGGGTGCTGTCCTCGTTCGAGGAAACCGACGAGAACAGCGGCACCCTGGTCTGCGATGAGGATGAAATCATGGAATCGAAAGTCGTCAACGGCGTCGCCTATTCCCGCGAAGAGGCCAAGATCACCTTGGTCACGGTCGAGGACCGCCCCGGCATCTCGGCCGCGATCTTTGCGCCCCTGGCCGAGGCCGGCGTGAACGTGGACATGATTGTCCAGAACATCTCGGAAAAGGATTACGAGGATCACCCCGGTTCGGTGACCGACATGACTTTCTCCTGCCCGGTGAATCAGGTCGCCCGCGCCCGCAAGGCCATGGAGGATGCCAAGGCCGCCGGCCATATCGCCTATGACGACCTGGTCGTGGATACCGAGGTCGCCAAGGTCTCGGTCGTGGGCATCGGCATGCGCAGCCATGCCGGCGTCGCCGCGCGCATGTTCAAGGCGCTGGCCGATGAAAACATCAACATCAAGGTGATCTCCACCAGCGAGATCAAGATTTCGGTGCTTATCGACCGCAAGTATATGGAACTGGCGGTTCAGGCGCTGCATGATGCCTTCGAACTGGAAAAGCCCTGAATCCGGGCCGATAGGCTGAAGCGGGAGGATTATGCCCGAACGCAAGGACAGCGACTCGCGCAAGCTGCTGCGGCGGCTGCGCGAAACCTTGGCCGCCCCTGGGGGCGGCCAGGACCGTCTCGATCAGATCACCCATCACATCGCCGATTCGATGGGAACCGAGGTCTGTTCGATCTATCTTTTCCGCGATCCCGCCACGCTGGAGCTGTGCGCCACCGAGGGGCTGAAGCCCGAATCGGTGCATAAGACCCGGCTGCGCCTGGGCGAGGGGCTGGTCGGCCGCGTCGCCCGCTCGGGCCGGCACGTGAACACCGCCAATGCCCCGGCCGAGCCCGGTTTCCGCTACATGCCCGAGACCGGCGAAGAGGTCTATTCCAGCTTCCTGGGCGTGCCGATCCAGCGCGTCGGCGAAAAGCTGGGCGTGCTGGTGGTGCAGTCCCGCGATGCCCGCCAGTTCAACGAGGACGAGGTCTATGGGCTGGAGGTGGTCGCCATGGTCCTGGCCGAGATGGCCGAGCTGGGCGCCTTCCTGGGCTCGCAGGCGGACAGCCTGCCGCTCCAGCACCGCTTTCCGGTCATGTTCCGCGGCTCGACCGCGCAGGAGGGCGCGGCCGAGGGCCGGGTCTGGCTGCACGAGCCCCGCGTGGTGGTCACCAATCCGGTCGCCGACGATCCGCTGAAGGAAAAGGCCCGGCTGACCGAGGCCGTGGCCATGCTGCGCACCACGGTCGATTCCATGCTGGCCGCCACCGACATGGGTTCGGGCGATTCGGCCGAGGTCATGGAGACCTATCGCATGTTCGCCCATTCCCGCAGCTGGCTGCGCCGGATGGAAGAGGCGATCGACCTGGGCCTTTCGGCCGAGGCCGCGGTCGAGAAAGAACAAAGCCAGGCCCGCGCCCGGCTGGAAAGCGCCGCCGATCCCTATCTGCGCGACCGGCTGCACGATCTGGACGACCTGTCGAACCGGCTCTTGCGCATCCTGACCGGGCAGGGGCGCGACACCGGCGCCGAGATGCCCGACGACCCGATCCTGGTCGCACGCAATATCGGCCCGGCCGAGTTGCTGGATTATGGCCGGCGCCTCAGGGGCGTGGTGCTGGAGGAGGGCTCGGTCGGCAGCCATGCCGCCATCGTCGCCCGCGCGCTGGCCATCCCGCTGGTGATCCATGCCGAGCGCGTCACCTCCGAGGCGCTGAACGGCGACCTGATCCTGGTGGATGGCGACATGGGCACCGTGCATCTGCGCCCCGAGGAATCGGTCGCCAAGGCCTTTCGCGACAAGATGGCGATGCAGGCCGAGGCGCAAAAGCGTTATGCCGGGTTGCGCGACCTGCCCGCCACCGCGAAATGCGGCACGACGATCCAGCTTTACATGAATGCCGGGCTGATGGCCGACCTGCCCAGCCTGGAAAGCTCGGGCGCCGAGGGGGTGGGGCTGTTCCGCACCGAGTTGCAGTTCCTGACCCGCACCCGCGTGCCGCGCCGGGGCGAGCTGGCGGCGCTTTACGCGCATGTGCTGGACAATGCCCATGGCAAACCGGTGATGTTCCGCACGCTGGACATCGGCTCGGACAAGGTGCTGCCCTACATGAAGCCGCAGGACGAGCCGAACCCGGCCATGGGCTGGCGGGCGATCCGGGTGGGGCTGGACAAGCGCGGCGTCTTGCGGATGCAGTTGCAGGCGCTGATCCGCGCCGCGGTGGGGCGGCCGCTCTATGTCATGTTCCCCTTCATCACCGAGATGCACGAGTTCGAAGAGGCGCATAAGCTGCTGATGGAGCAACTGGCGCGCGAACAGCGGCTGGGCCATGCCATGCCCTCGGACATTCGCGTCGGCGCCATGCTCGAGACGCCCTCGCTGGCCTTCGCGCCGAAGAAGTTCTTCGAGATGTGCGATTTCATCTCGGTGGGCGGCAATGACCTGAAGCAGTTCTTCTTTGCCGCCGACCGCGAGAACGAGCGCGTGCGGCGGCGCTATGACACGCTGAACACCTCCTTCATCTCGCTGCTCGACCAGATCGTGCGGCGCTGCGACGAGGCGCGGGTGCCGGTGTCGTTCTGCGGCGAGGATGCCGGCCGTCCGATCGAGGCGGTAACGCTGGCGGCGCTGGGGTTCCGGCGGCTGTCGATGCGCCCGGCCTCGATCGGGCCGGTGAAGCACCTGATCCGGCGCGTGGACCTGAGCGAACTGAAGCGGCTGATCGACGACGCGCGCACTCTGGGCGAGACGAATCTGCGCCGCTGCATCACCGACTGGCTGGCGCGGCAGTAGCGGCCCGGCGTGCCGTGCCCTTTGCGCGCCGTATCGCGCGCCGCAGGGCCGGGCCTGCCGTCGATCATGATGTCCCGCGTCGGCGCGCAGGCCGGCCGCCGGGCAGTTGCGCGCTTGCAGGCGTCTGTGGCCGCCGCGGTCAATGGGCGCCGTTCCGCACCTGTTTTGACCGCAGGCACCAGCCGGCTTTGTGCCGGCTTCGGCGGCCGAAGCGCGGGACGCCGGGCTGCCGCCACGCACCTTGCCTGCGCAGGCCAGGCGTCGAAAGGTAGCGGTCAGACCGGACGGTTACGATCATGGGTTATGAAATCCATGAGGTCGCGGCTGCGGCGATGTTTGACTTTATGCGACAGGTAGAGTTGCAGAGCACTCATCCTGCCCGTCCCCGAGGCTACTTTAAGCGGAGCTGCGAATCTTGGTCTCGCATGGCCGTAGAGGAAGGGATACCCAGTTCAGCCGACGGCCTTGGTCAGCGCACACCATAAACAAAAAGGTTTACGGTGTGCGTGAAACCGCGCACATATTTTCATCTAACGTATTGATTTTTCGGCGCCAGAATTTCTGACATTTCGGAAAAATGGCAGGTTTCGAGCCCAAAAGCTCAAACCTTTTGCCACCCGTCATCGCGCCGGGGGCAGCGCCCCCATCCCGCCCGCATGCGTCCCCGGTTGACCGGCAGGCTGGCGCGGCATATCTGCCCCCTCATGGCACGCGCTCCGCTTCTGCAACTCACCGATATTTCCCTGACCTTCGGCGGCAATCCCGTCTTTGAGGGGCTGAACCTGACCGTTCAGCAGGGCGACCGGCTGGCGCTGGTCGGCCGCAACGGCTCGGGCAAGTCCACGCTGATGAAGGTCATGGCAGGCCTGGTCGAGCCCGATGCCGGCCAGGTCGTCACCCCTGCCGG
Organism: Paracoccus sp. P2; assembly: GCF_046335115.1. Taxonomy (NCBI): domain Bacteria; kingdom Pseudomonadati; phylum Pseudomonadota; class Alphaproteobacteria; order Rhodobacterales; family Paracoccaceae; genus Paracoccus; species Paracoccus sp. P2. The sequence goes on from NZ_JBGOSN010000009.1 coordinate 106,416, forward strand.
AACGACCGTGGGCTACATGGAGCAGGATCCCGACCTGTCGGGCTTTGCCACCCTGGGCGATTTCGCCCGCGCCGGCCTGGGCGAGGCCGAGGGCTACCGCGTCGAGATGGCGGCCGAGGGGCTGAAATTCGACCCCGACCGCCCCACAGCCACCGCCTCGGGCGGCGAGCGGCGGCGGGCGGCGCTGGCGCGGCTGCTGGCCGAGGCGCCGGAACTGATGCTGCTCGACGAGCCGACCAACCATCTCGACATCGAGGCGATCGGCTGGCTCGAGGAGCAGCTTTCCGCGACCAGGGCGGCTTTCGTGCTGATCTCGCACGACCGTGCCTTCCTGCGGGCGCTGACCCGGGCGACGCTGTGGATCGACCGCGGCGAGGTCCGCCGCCAGGACAAGGGCTTCGAACATTTCGAGGATTGGCGCGAAACCGTCTGGACCGCCGAGGACGAGGCGCGCCACAAGCTCGACCGCAAGATCAAGGCCGAAGCCCGCTGGGCGGTCGAGGGCATATCCGCCCGGCGCAAGCGCAACCAGGGCCGCGTCCGTGCGCTGGCCGCGCTGCGCGAGGAGCGCGCCGGCCAGATCCGCCGCCAGGGCACGGCGGCGATGGAACTGGACGCGGGGCCGCAATCGGGCAAGCGGGTGATCGACGCCAAGGGCATTTCCAAGTCCTTCGGCGATCGGGTGATCCTGAAGCCCTTCGACCTGCGGGTGCTGCGCGGCGACCGGGTGGCCTTTGTCGGCCCGAACGGCGCCGGCAAGACCACGCTGATCAAGATGCTGACCGGCGAGATCGCCCCCGATACCGGCACGGTCAGGCACGGCACCAACCTGGAAATCGCGGTCTTCGACCAGGCGCGCTCGGCCATCGACGAGACGGTGACACTGTGGGACGCGCTGGCGGGCGATCCCTCCATGCGGGTCTCGGGGCGCTCGGACCAGGTGATGGTGCGCGGCAACCCGCGCCATGTCGTGGCCTATCTCAAGGATTTCCTGTTCGACGAGGCGCAGGCGCGGGCGCCGGTCGGCAGCCTGTCGGGCGGGGAAAAGGCGCGGCTTTTGCTGGCGCGGATCATGGCCCGGCCCTCGAACCTCTTGGTGCTGGACGAGCCGACCAACGATCTGGACGTCGAGACGCTGGACCTCTTGCAGGACATCCTGGGCGATTACGACGGCACGGTGCTGCTGGTCAGCCACGACCGCGACTTCATCGACCGCGTGGCCACGACCACCGTGGCGATGGAGGGCGACGGTCGGGCCACGATCTATCCCGGCGGCTGGTCCGACTACCGCGCGCAACGCCAACAGGCGGCCCCCGTGCCCGAGCCGACCCGGCCGGCCCCCGCCAGGCCCGCGCCGGCCGCGCCCGCGCCCCAGCCCAAGGCCACGGCACCGCGCACGGGGCTCAATTTCTCGGAACGCAAGCGGCTGGAGGCGCTGCCGGCCGTCATCGAGCGGCTGGAGGCCGAGATCGGCAAGCTGACCGAGTTCCTGGCCCAGCCCGACCTGTTCCAGACCGCCCCGGTCAAGTTCGCCAAGGCCAGCGAGGGCCTGGCCGAGCGCCAGCAGGCGCTGGCCGCCGCCGAAGAGGAATGGCTGCAACTGGCCGAGCGCGACCAGGGCTGAGGCGGCCCTGTCATCCGCCCGGCGCAGACAGCCCTTGCATTCCTGCCCATTGCACCCCATGTTCAGCGGGCTAGGTTATTTCTTCTGCATCCTGTCTCCTTTCCGGCTTCAGACTATGCTTCGATCTGACTGAGCCGGGCCGTCGCATGTCGCGGACGGTATAACTGAAGGAGACATCACGATGGCCACTGGCACCGTGAAATGGTTCAACGCCACCAAAGGCTTCGGCTTCATCGCTCCCGCGGAAGGCGGCAAGGATGTGTTCGTGCATATCTCGGCCCTCGAGCGGGCGAATATCCGTCAACTCGATGACGGCCAGGCCGTGACTTTCGAAATCGAGACCGGCCGCGACGGCCGCCAATCGGCGCGCGACCTGGCCCTGGCCTGATCCTGCACGATGGCAAGACAGATGGTCCGACCGATCCTGGTCGGACCAACATCCCGGAGGCTCGCATGGCACCCAAGGACAGACTGAAGGGGCTTTTCCGCGAGCCGACGCCGCTGACAGCGATGGATCGGACGACCTCGGAAGCCAAGCTGATCATCAGCGAGCAGACCGAACGCCGCCAGGAACTGACCGCAAGCCTGCGCGCGGCGAGGCTGGCCAAGGAAGCGTCCGAGGGCGGCACCCCCGCCAAGAAACGCAAGAAAAAATAGGCGCCTGGCGCCCAGGGCGTTGCGCAGTTCCATCTGCCCGCCCGACGATACTCCCCCTATAGCGGCTGGTTCTGTCGGACCTCTCTCGGCGCAGCCGGGCGGGGGCGGCGGAGACTGCCCAATAATTTCAAGAAAACGAGGCAAGAAATGGCAGGAACACCGAACAGGCGCGCCAATCGCCGGAAGACCGCGCAAAGACAGCAGGACCGCCGCCGGTTGGCGATCATGTTCCTGAACAAGCAAACCGAGGCCGCAGCCGTTGCCGCGCGCGACTGCAAGGAGGCCTCCGCCTCCTGAACGAGGCGCGGCTGGCCGCTCTTCCCCGGACATCCGGGCGGAAAGGCAGCCGGTCAGCGTTCGAGGATCAGCCGGTTGCCCTCGATGCTGACGCGGGCAAAGCGCGACAGGTAGGACATGCCCATCAGCGATTGCTCGAGTTCGGCGCGCAGCACCACCGCGGGGACGCGGCTGTCGTGGATCTCGCCGATCGCGACTGAATCAAGCAGCACGGCCGCGGTCTGGACGATGCCGTTCGCGGTGCGGGCCTGGCCGGCATAGGCCAGCGTCTCGGGGTCGATGCCGACGCGCGCGGCGTCCCGTGGTCCCAGGGCGATGCTGGTGGCGCCGGTGTCGATGACGAAGCGCACCGGGGTGCCGTTCACCTGCGCGGTCAGGTGGTAATGGCCGTCATTGCCGACCGGCACCTCGATCCGGCCGCCTTCGAGCATCCGGGCCTGGGGCGAGATCGTGCCGCGGATGTCGTCCCAAAGCCCGGCCAGCGCCACCACGCCCAGGAAGATCAGCCCCCAGGCCGCCGCCTGTCGCAGGGCCTGGCCCGGCCGGGCGCGCAGCTCGACCAGCAGGAAGCCGCCGACGGCGATCAGCAGCAGCACCAGATAGGCAAGGCGGCCGAATTCTTCGCCCATCAGACCAGCCCCGATCCCTTGAGCCCGTCGATCACGAACTGGATCGACAGCGCCGCCAGCAGCATGCCGAAAAGCCGCGTGACCACCATGGTCCCGGTGCGGCCCAGCACATGCGCGATGGGCCCGGCCATGGCGAAAAGCGCGGCGGCGATGCCCAGCACCGCCAGCATGACCAGATGGATCATCAGCGTATGGGCGGGGCCGGGGTTCTGCCCGACCAGCAGGATCATCGAGGCCAGCGCCCCAGGACCGGCCAGCAGCGGCGTGGCCAGCGGAAAGACCGAGGGGTCGTCGTCATCGTCCCTGGCCTGGCCCTCGCGCCGCTCGGTGCGGCGTTCGAAAAGCATGTCGAGCGCGGTCAGGAACAACAGCAGCCCGCCGGCGATGCGGAAGGCGGACAGCGAGATGCCGATACCGGCCAGGATCGCCTCGCCCGCCAGGCCGAAAAGCGTCATCAGCGCCGCCGCGATGCCGAGCGCGCGCCAGCCGATTCGCCGCCGCCGCTGCGGTGTCATGCCGCGGGTCAGGGCGATGAACAGCGGCGCAAGCCCCACCGGGTCGATCACGACGAACAGCGTGACGAAGGCGCTGATGATCTGAGTTATCTCCATATCGTTACCTTATTCCCCGGATTGCATGCGATGGAAAGCATGGCGGATTTTCCGCCGCGCTGCCATGGTTGGAAGGAGAGGGCGCGTTTGGGCTTTGCATTGCAATGGTCGAGGACTACATATGACCCGTCAACGCCGGCACGGCCGGCAAGGAGTGGAAACGACATGCTGAACAACATCGGCCTTCCGGGGCTTTTGCTCATCGCGGTGGTGGTGCTGGTGCTTTTCGGGCGCGGCAAGGTTTCGTCCCTGATGGGCGAGGTGGGCAAGGGCATCACCGCATTCAAGAAGGGCGTCAAGGACGGTGCCGAGGAATATGACCGCGCCGCCGAGGACGCCAAGAAGCCCATCGGCCAGAGCCCGGCCGAGGACGCAGCCCGTGCCCAGGCCCAGACCAACGAGGCCATGCGCGACGTCACGCCGCACGGCACCGACCGTTCGTAACCGTCGCGGGACATCGCAATGCTGGATATCGGCTGGAGCGAACTGCTGCTGATCGGCATCGTCGCGCTGATCGTGATCGGGCCGAAGGATCTGCCGCATCTGTTTCATTCGCTGGGACGGATCACGGCCCGCGCCCGCTCCATGGCGCGCGAGTTTTCCAGCGCGATGGAGGATGCCGCCAAGAGCACCGGCCTGGACGAGGCCGGCAACGCCTTGCGCGACGTCAAGTCTCTGACCTCGAAGAAGGCGCTGGGTCTGGATGCCCTGGAGCGCGCCGCCGACCGGTTCGAGAAATGGGAGCCCAAGGCCCCCTCGGCCAGCACGCGGGCCGTGCCGGATCCGGGCGCGGCCGGGCTTGCGGCTGGCCCCGCGGCTGGAGACGGCCCGAGCCTGGCCAGCGCCCCTTCCGACAACCCTGCCGCGGCCGGGTCGGGGCAGGGGGCCGCGCCGGCGGCGCCGGTCACGGCCGCCGACCCTGAACCCGGCCAGCGCCGCCTGCATGCGGTGCGCCGCTCCGATACGAAAGATCGCTGAGTGTCCGCGAAATCCGACAAGAACCCCGATAGCATCGACGACAGCTCGGCGCCGCTGATCGAACACCTGGCCGAGTTGCGGACCCGGCTGATCTGGTCGGTCCTGGCCTTCGTCGTGGCGATGGTGCTGTGCTATACGGTCTGGAACCCGATCTACAACTTCCTGACGCGGCCGATCTGCCATGCGCTTGAGACGCGCGGGCAGGAATGCGGGCTGATCCTGCTGAAGCTTCAGGAAGGCTTCTTCGTCGCCATCCAGATCTCTTTCCTGGGCGGCTTCGTGCTGGCCTTCCCGGTTATCGCCTACCAGCTTTGGCGCTTTGTCGCGCCGGGCCTCTATCGCAGCGAAAAGGCGGCCTTCCTGCCGTTCCTGGTCGCGTCGCCGGTGATGTTCATGATCGGCGCGGCCTTCGCTTATTACATCATCCTGCCCATGGCCTATGATTTCTTCCTGGGCTTCCAGCAGGGGCCGCTGGCCCTGCCCGACGACCCGGCGGCGGCCGAGCAGAACCCGCATCTGGCCGGGATCGTCTTCCAGGGCTCGGTCAGCGAATACCTGGCGCTGACCACCAAGTTCATCCTGGCCTTCGGCCTGTCCTTCCAGCTGCCGGTGGCGCTGACGCTGATGGGCAAGGCCGGGCTGGTGTCCTCCGAGGGGCTGGGCAGCGTGCGCCGCTATGCCATCGTGGTGATCCTGGTGCTGGCCGCCATCGTCACCCCGCCCGATGTCATCAGTCAGGTCGTGCTGTTCACGGTGATCTATGGGCTTTACGAGGTCTCGATCTTCTTGGTGCGGCGGATGGAAAAGAAGCGCGAACTGGAAGAACGGGAAGCCGATGCCTGACGAAGCCTTGCTGCGCATCGCCGCGGCGCTGGAACGCATGTCGCCGCCGCCCGCGCCCGAGCCGAGTTTCACCGAGGCGACCGCCTATGTCTGGCAGCCCGATCCCGACCGGCTGGAGCCGGTGGCCGAGGTCAACCGCGTCGATCTGGTGCAGCTGATCGGCATCGACCGGGCGCGCGACACGCTGCTGGCGAATACGCTGCAATTCGCCCGCGGCCATGCGGCGAACAACGCGCTGCTCTGGGGTTCGCGCGGCATGGGCAAAAGCTCGCTGGTCAAGGCCGTGCATGCCGAGGCCGTGCGCCAGGGCCTGCCGCTGGTGCTGGTCGAGATCGCGCGCGAGGATCTGGGCTCGGTCGGGCGGCTCTTGGCGATCCTGGGCCGGGCGCGCGAGCGCCGCTTCGTGCTGTTTTCCGACGACCTGTCCTTTAGCCATGACGATACGCAATACAAGTCGCTCAAGGCGGTGCTGGACGGCGGCATCTCGGGGCGGCCGGCCAATGTGATCCTTTATGCCACCTCGAACCGGCGCCACCTGATGCCGCGCGACATGATCGACAACGAGCGGTCGACCGCCATCCATCCCGGCGAGGCGGTCGAGGAGAAGGTCTCGCTCTCGGATCGGTTCGGGCTGTGGCTGGGCTTCCACCCCTGTTCGCAGGACGAATACCTGGCCATGGTGCGCGGCTATTGCGACGCCTATGGCTTGCAGATCCCCGAGGATCGGCTGCGCGCCGAGGCGATCGAGTGGCAGGCGACGCGCGGCTCGCGCTCGGGCCGGGTGGCCTGGCAGTTCTTTACCGACCTGGCGGGGCGCAGCGGGATTTCCGTCTGATGCTTTCCATCGAGGGCGGCGGCGCTGGCGCCGTCGCTTTTTGGGTATTTGGGGAACGAAGAAGCCGGGCGTCGGGCCGGGCTGGCGAGCGGGCCAAAAACTTTGAAAAACCTGCTTTCGGCCCCTTGACGCCCCCAGCCGCTCACCGTAAATCGCACGCACCCGTGGCGGAGTAGCTCAGCTGGTTAGAGCAGAGGAATCATAATCCTTGTGTCGGGGGTTCAAATCCCTCCTCCGCTACCATTTCACCCTTGCAGATGAACCGCTCCGCGGCTGCCGGCGCCGCCGGTTTGGCCCATGCGCCGATGCCTGTCCGCAGCGGTCGGTTCGTTGCCGTCGCCCTGGTGCGTGGCGGGAGAGGGGCGCGTCGCGACCGCTGGCGGCCTTTTTTGCGATGATCGACGGGCGGTTGCGGCAGGAAAGCCGCAGGCCGGGCCGGCCGGCTTTTCCTTGACAGCAGCGGGCGCGCGCACCTTACTATCCGTCAGCCTTAACGCGGGGCGCAGAGACATGCCGGAAAGCATCCAGAAGGAGGACTGGGAGCGATTCCGCGCGCTGGGGAGCGTGCCCCCCAGCATACGGGAGGTCGTGCTCAGATCCTGGGTCAGGTCCAGGGGGCGGAAAGAGATCGAGACCCTCAAGCGCGCGCCCAGCGTCGCCCAGGACGAGTTGCGCGTGATCCGCCACCGCAACCAGCGCCTGCGCTCGGCCGCGCAGACGGCGATCCGCCGCGCCGGCTACATGCTGAACGATGCCGGGATGATGCTGCTGCTTTGCGACCGCAGCGGCGTGGTGATGGAGGCCGAGGGCGATGCCCGCATCCTGTCGCGCGGCCAGGAAAACCACCTGCATCCCGGCGGCCATTGGGACGAGGACGCCATTGGCACCAATGCGATCGGCACCGCGCTGCACCTGGCCAAGCCGGTCACCATCTCGGGCGTCGAGCATTTCTGCGAGGCGATCCAGCGCTGGTCCTGCGCCGCCGCGCCGATCCGCGACCCGTTCAACGGCGCGCTTCTGGGCGCCATCGACATCTCGGGGCCCTCGGGGCAGCCCTTTGGCCAGGTCGCGGCCTTTTCCGTGACCCTGGCCATGCAGATCGAGGAGGCGATGCGCAATGCCGGGCTGCAGGAGCATCGCCGCCTGGTCGAGCGGCTGCTGGCCGAGCGCCGCGAGCGCGCCGGCGATGCGATCATGGTGCTGGACCGTTTCGGCCAGCCGGTCTGGTCCAGCGCCGGTTTCGACGCGGCGGCGGGCCGGGCCTGGGACGGCGAGGGCAGGGCGCTGCACCTGCCGGCCGAAGCGCGCGACGGCGATCCGGGCCATCTGGCCGCCCGGCTGCGGCAGGTTCTGCCCCATGCCGACGTGGACGTGCTGGCGGATCGCGGCGACATGCTGGGCGTCATGCTGACCCTGCCGCGGCCCGGCTTGCGCAGCCGATGCCCGGCTGATCCGGCCGTCGGCCTGGCGCAGATCGCCCAGAGCGGCGCCTGCCTGGGCCCGATCTGCGCCGCCGCGGTGAAATATGTCGAGGGTGGCGTGCCCCTGCTGATCGAGGGACCGGTGGGAGCGGGAAAGGAGACCCTGGCCCGCGCGCTGCACGGTGCCGGTCCGCAGGCCGGCCAGCCCTTCGAATTCGTCGATTGCAGCCTCTTGGACGCCGATGCGCTGCGCGACGACCTGGTCGACGCGGGTGCGCTGACACGGCTGGCCGAAAGCGGCGGGACGCTGTGCCTGGACGAGCCGGGCCAGGCGCCGCCGCCGGTGCAGGCGCTGCTGGCGCAGGTGCTGGCCCATCTGCGCCGCGCGGCCGGGGCGCCGCTGCAGTTTCTGTCGCTGTCCTCGGTCGGCCTGGCCGAGCGGATGGCCCAGGGCGAGCTGCGCAGCGACCTGTATTTCCGCCTGGCCGCCGCCACGCTGCGCCTGCCCGCGCTGGCCGAGCGGCGCGACGACCTGCCCGGCCTGATTCGCCGCTTTGCCGCGGCCTATCCGCAGCAGCGCCATGGCCGGGCGCTGCGCTTTACTCCGGCGGCGATGCTGCATCTTCAGGCGCATGACTGGCCGGGCAACCTGCGCGAGTTGCGCAATCTCATGGAATCGCTGGGCGCGACCTCGCTGAGCGGGCTGATCGACGTGGCGGACCTGCCGCGGCACCTGACCCGGCCCGCCGGGCCGCGGGCCGAAAGCACCCTGCGCGACCGCGAGCGGGCCGAGATCGCCGCCGCCCTGGCCGAGGCGGGCGGCAACATGACCGAGGTCGCCCGGCGGCTGGGGATCGCGCGCTCGACGCTGTATCTGAAGCTGGACCAATACGGCATCCCGCGCCCCCGCCGCGACTGACTGACGCCCGCGACTGGCGCCCCGGCATCTGTCCGCCCGCTGTCCGCCTATTGTCCGATGCATCGTCCGAAAACCGGACAACACGGGGCCGCCCCCCGGTTCCATCCTGTCATCACGCCACGGGAGGGTGGCGCAATGGGAGGAGAAAACCGTGCCATTGGACAAATCCAACAATCGCAAGGTGCAGGTGCTGGGCATCGATGCCGGCGGCACCATGACCGATACGTTCTTTGTCGACAGCGAGGGCGATTTCGTCGTCGGCAAGGCGCAATCGACGCCGCAGAACGAGGCGCTCGGCCTGATCGCCAGTTCCAGGGAGGGGCTGGAACATTGGGGCCTGACGCTGGAGGAGGCGCTGTCCGAAATCCAGACCGGCGTCTATTCCGGCACCGCCATGCTGAACCGCGTGGTGCAGCGCAAGGGGCTGCGCTGCGGGCTGATCGTCAATGCGGGGATGGAGGATTTCCACCGCATGGGCCGCGCCATCCAGGCCTATCTGGGCTTCGCCTACGAGGACCGCATCCACCTGAACACGCATTACTACGACGAGCCGCTGGTGCCGCGCCACCTGACGCGCGGCGTGATGGAGCGGGTGGACATGTCCGGCACCGTGGTGATCCCGTTGCGCGAGGACACCGCCCGCCAGGCCGCCCGCGACCTGATCGCCCAGGATGTCGAGGGCATCGTGATCTCGCTTCTGCACAGCTATCGCAATCCCGGCCATGAACGCCGGGTGCGCGACATCGTGCTGGAGGAGATCCAGAAATCCGGCAAGGCGATCCCGGTCTTCGCCTCGACCGACTATTACCCGGTGCGCAAGGAAACCCACCGCACCAACACCACGATTCTGGAAGCCTATGCCGCCGAGCCCTCGCGCCAGACGCTGAACAAGATCACCAGCGCCTTCAAGGAGAACGGCTCGAAATTCGACTTCCGGGTCATGGCGACGCATGGCGGCACCATCAGCTGGAAGGCCAAGGAACTGGCGCGCACCATCGTCTCGGGCCCCATCGGCGGGGTGATCGGGGCGAAATACCTGGGCGAGGTGCTGGGCTATTCCAACATCGCCTGTTCGGATATCGGCGGCACCTCCTTCGACGTGGCGCTGATCACCCAGAACGAGCTGACGATCCGCAACGACCCGGACATGGCGCGGCTGGTCCTGTCGCTGCCCTTGGTCGCCATGGATTCGGTCGGCGCAGGGGCGGGCAGCTTCATCCGGCTGGACCCCTATACCAAGGCGATCAAGCTGGGGCCGGACAGCGCCGGCTATCGCGTCGGCGTCTGCTGGGCCGAGTCGGGGATCGAGACCGTGACCATTTCCGACTGCCATGTCATCCTGGGCTATCTGAACCCCGACAACTTCCTGGGCGGGCAGGTCAAGCTGGACCGCGAACGCGCCTGGAACGCCATGAAGGAGCAGATCGCCGACCCGCTGGGCCTGACGGTCGAGGATGCGGCGGCGGGCGTGATCGAGCTTCTGGACAGCGACCTGCGCGACTACCTGCGCTCGATGATCTCGGGCAAGGGCTCGACGCCGGGCAACTTCGTCTGCTTCAGCTATGGCGGCGCCGGTCCGGTCCATACCTACGGCTATACCGAGGGGCTGGGCTTCGAGGACGTGATCGTGCCGGCCTGGGCCGCGGGCTTTTCCGCCTTCGGCTGCGCGGCGGCGGATTTCGAATACCGCTATGACAAGTCGCTGGACATCAACATCGCCAGCGACGCAAGCGCCGATCTGAAGGCCAACCAGGCCAAGACCCTGCAAGCCGCCTGGGAGGAGCTGCGCGAGCGGGTGCTGGAGGAGTTCGAGATCAACGGCTACAGCCCCGACCGGGTCAAGCTGCAACCGGGCTTCCGCATGCAGTATCGCGGCCAGCTGAACGACCTCGAGATCGAAAGCCCGATCATGCAGGCGCATTCCGCCGAGGACTGGGACAAGCTGGTCGATGCCTTCAACGACACCTATGGCCGGGTCTATGCCGCCTCGGCGCGTTCGCCCGAACTGGGCTATTCGGTGACCGGCGCGATCATGCGCGGCACGGTGCCGATCCCGAAGCCGAAGATCCCGAAAGAGCCCGAGGCCGGCCCGACCCCGCCCGAGGAGGCCAAGCTCGGCATGCGCAAGTTCTACCGGCACAAGCAATGGGTCGATGCCCAGCTTTACCGGATGGAGGCGCTGCAGCCCGGCAACCGCATCACCGGCCCCGCCGTGATCGAATCCGACGCGACGACCTTCGTGGTGCCGGGCGGGTTCGAGACCTGGCTGGACGGTCACCGCCTGTTCCACCTGAAAGAAGTCTGATTTCCCGGGGAGGAAACATCATGAACATGCAATCCAAAGTCGAGACGCGCGGCATCGTCCGCGGCGGCGAGACGCTGAAGCAGCATCGCGACCGGCTGATGGAGGCCACCAAGCGGACGAAACATTACGCCGGCCTCGACCGGCTGGAACTGCGCGACAGCGACCCGATCAAATACAACAAGCTGTTTTCCCGTCTGCGCGCCGGCGTCGTGGATGCCCGCGAAACCGCCAAGAAGATCGCCGCCTCGCCCATCGTCGAGCAGGAGGGCGAGCTGTGCTTCACCCTCTACAACGCGGCGGGCGATTCGATCCTGACCTCGACCGGCATCATCATCCATGTCGGCACCATGGGCGCGGCGATCAAATACATGATCGAGAACGGCTGGGAGCATAACCCCGGCATCCGCGACAAGGACATCTTCTGCAACAACGACAGCCTGATCGGCAATGTCCATCCCTGCGACATCCACACCATCGTGCCGATCTTTCACGAGGGCGAGCTGATCGGTTGGGTCGGCGGCGTGACCCATGTGATCGACACCGGCTCGGTCGGCCCCGGCTCGATGTCCACGGGCCAGGTGCAGCGTTTCGGCGACGGCTATTCCATCACCTGCCGCAAGATCGGCGAGAACGACGAGCTGAAGCGCGACTGGCTGCATGAAAGCCAGCGCATGGTGCGCACCACCCGCTACTGGATGCTGGACGAGCGCACCCGCGTCGCCGGCTGCCACATGATCCGCGACCTGGTGCAGGAGGTGATCGCCGACGAGGGCATCGAGGCCTATTGGAAATTCGCCTATGAATCGGTCGAACACGGCCGTATCGGCCTACAGGCCCGCATCAAGGCGATGACCATCCCCGGCAAGTATCGCCAGGTCGGATTCGTGGACGTGCCCTATGCGCATGACGACGTGCGGGTGCCCTCCGACTTCGCCAAGGTCGACACGATCATGCATACCCCGTCGGAAATCACCATCCGCGGCGACGGCACCTGGCGGCTGGATTTCGAGGGATCAAGCCGCTGGGGCTGGCACACCTACAACGCCCATCAGGTCAGCTTCACCAGCGGCATCTGGGTGATGATGACGCAATCGCTGATCCCGACCGAGATGATCAACGACGGCGCCGCCTACGGGACCGAGTTCCGCCTGCCCAAGGGCACCTGGATGAACCCGGACGACCGGCGCGTCGCCTTCAGCTATTCCTGGCACTTCCTGGTCAGCTCCTGGACGGCGCTGTGGCGGGGTCTCAGCCGCGCCTATTTCGGCCGCGGCTACCTGGAAGAGGTGAACGCCGGCAACGCCAATACCTCGAACTGGCTGCAGGGCGGCGGCTTCAACCAGTATGACGAGATCCATGCCGTGAACTCGTTCGAATGCGCCGCGAACGGCGTGGGCGCCAGCGCGCATATGGACGGCATCAGCCATGCCGCCGCGGTCTGGAACCCCGAAGGCGACATGGGCGACATGGAGATCTGGGAACTGGCCGAGCCGCTGGTCTATCTGGGCCGGCAGATCAAGGCCAGCTCCGGCGGCGCCGGCAAGTATCGCGGCGGCTGCGGCTTCGAAAGCCTGCGCATGGTCTGGAACGCCAAGGACTGGACGATGTTCTTCATGGGCAACGGTCATATCAGCTCGGACTGGGGGCTGATGGGCGGCTATCCGGCGGCCTCGGGCTATCGCTTCGAGGCGCATGACACCCGGCTTCAGGAGATCATCGCCGCGGGCGGCGCCATCCCGCATGGCGGCGACACCGACCCCGAGAACCCGAGCTGGGAGGCGATGCTGCCCGATGCGCGGATCAAGCGCGACAAGCAGGCCATCACCACCGAGGCGATGTTCAAGGATTACGACCTCTATCTGAACTACATGCGCGGCGGGCCGGGCTTCGGCGATCCCCTGGACCGCGAGCCGCAGAAGGTGGCCGACGACGTGAACGGCGGCTATCTGCTGCCCCGCTTTGCCGACAGCGTCTATGGCGTGGTGCTGAAGGGTGCCGGCGACGGCATGAAGGGCGTGGACGCCGCCGCGACCGAGGCCCGGCGCCGCGCCATCCGCAAGCAGCGGCTGGAGGAATCGGTGCCGACGCAGGAATGGATGGCGGGCGAGCGCCAGCGCATCCTGGCCAAGGAGGCCGGCGTGCATGTCCAGCAGATGTATGCCGCCTCCTTCAAGCTGGGCCCGCGCTTCGAGCAGCAGTTCCGCAGCTTCTGGAACCTGCCGGCGGACTGGAAGCTGATGGAGGCCGACCTGCCGATCCCGTCCTACGGGCGCGAATACTCGATGGACATCTCGGAACTGCCGGACGTCCGGACCGTGCAATTCGTCGAGGAATGACGCCCGGGGCTGCGCCCGTCCCCCTCGGGCGCAGCCGTTCTTTCAGGCCCATCCAATGGAGGAAAAGATGGCCTATACCAAAGCCAAGATCAAAGACCTGGTGGACGGCAAGATCGACCGCGACACGCTGCACACCATGCTGTCCACGCCCAAGGACCGCGAACGCTTCCAGATCTACCTGGAGATCCTGCAGGAACAGGTGGACTGGGACGACCCGATCATCCTGCCGCTGGGGCCCAAGCTTTACATCGTGCAGCGCCAGTCGGACCGGAAATGGATGATCCGCAGCCAGGCCGGCCATGATTTCTGCGAATGGGACCAGAACTGGAAGCTGCACGCCCGCATCCGTGTGCGCGAGACCGCCGAAAGGATGGAGGAGCTTTATCCCCGCCTGATGGCGCCCTCGCCGGAATGGCAGGTGATCCGCGAATATTTCTGCCCGCTTTCCGGCGATCTGCTGGATGTCGAGGCGCCGACGCCCTGGTATCCGGTGATCCACGACTTCGAGCCGGATATCGAGACCTTCTACAAGGACTGGCTCGACCTGCCCGTCCCCGAACGCGCCTGACCGCCGGCCCGAACCATGCCTGATGCCGCGGCTGCCCCGATGCGGGCGGCCGCGGTTTTCCATGCGCTTCGCGCGGGCCGCCCGTTTCCCCGTCGGGACTCGCGGCGCGGTGGCCTTCCGGGTTAGGATCGCCCGGCAGGCGGCAGCAGGAGGGCCTGGCCATGCATATCGATCCGACGGCGGATCTGGGCACGCATGAGGTGCTGAACCAGCCGGCCGCGCCCGGCGACCGCGACCTGTGGCGCGACGATCCGGCCCTGCGCGCCATGCTGGAGGCCGGCGGCGGGCAGGCCGAGGGGCCGGCCCGTTACGGCGCGCTTTTGGGCCGGGCCGAGATGGCGGGGGCGGCGCGCGATGCCAACCGCCACCCGCCCGAGCTTGTGCTGTTCGACAGCGGCGGCAGGCGGCTGGACGAGCTGCGCTTTCACCCCGCCTGGCACCGTTTCATGCGCGATTCCATCGCCGCCGGCTATCATTCGGTCGCCTGGGAGGGCCGGCCGGCCGGTCACCTGACCCATGCCGCCATGGTCTATCTGGCCAGCCAGGTCGAGCCGGGGCATTGCTGCCCGCTGACCATGACCTATGCCGCCATCCCGGTCGTTTCGGGCGCCGGCGATCTGCCGGGCGACTGGCGGGCGGCGCTGCTCTCGCGGCGCTACGACCCGGCGGTGCTGCCGCTTTCCGCCAAGCAGGGCGCGACGCTGGGCATGGCGATGACGGAAAAGCAGGGCGGCTCGGACCTGCGCGCCAATACCACGCGGGCCGAGCCGGACGGGGGCGCCTGGCGGCTGACCGGGCATAAATGGTTCTGCTCGGCGCCGATGTCGGACGGGTTCCTGACCCTGGCGCAGACCGGGCGCGGGCTGACCTGCTTTCTGGCGCCGCGCTGGCTGGAGGGCGGGCGCAACGCCATCCGCATCCAGCGGCTCAAGGACAAGCTCGGCAACCGCTCGAACGGCTCGGCCGAGATCGAATACCAGCGCGCCCTGGCCTGGCGGATCGGCGAGGAGGGCGCCGGCATCCGCACCATCCTTGCCATGGTGCATCACACCCGGCTCGACACCGCCATGGCGCCGGCCGGGCTGATGCGGGCGGCGCTGCGCGAGGCGCATCACTGGAGCGCGCAGCGCAGCGCCTTCCAGCGCCGGCTGATCGACCAGCCGCTGATGCGCTCGGTGCTGGCCGATCTGGTGCTGGACTGGCTGGGCTGCCTGGCGCTTGGCCTGCATGTCGCCGCCAGCTTCGACGGCCAGGCGGCCGAGGATCGCGCCTTCGCCCGCATCGGCGTGGCGCTGGCGAAATACCTGTCGAACAAGCTGTGCCCCATGGTCGTGGCCGAGGCGATGGAGGTGCTGGGCGGCATGGGCTATGTCGAGGACACGCCCCTGCCGCTGCTGTATCGCGAGGCACCGCTGAACGGCATCTGGGAGGGATCGGGCAACGTCATCTGCCTTGACGTGCTGCGCACGCTGGCGCGCGAGCCGCTGGCGGCCGAGGTGCTGGCGGCGCGGCTGGATGGCGCGCGGGGGTTGGACCCGGCCTTTGACGCGGCGCTGGCCGCGCATCGCGAGTGCTGGGGCGGCGGCGTGCCCGAGGCCGAGGCGCGCTGGTTCACCGAGCGCAGCGCCCTGCTGCTGGCCGGTGCCGTGCTGCTGCTCCAGGGCGATGCCGACCTGGCCGGGGCTTTCGTGCGCACCCGCCTGGGCGCCGAGCGCGGCCGCACCCCCGGCGCCATCCCCGCCGTCCTGGCCGAGCGCATCCTGGCCCAGGGCTTTCCGGTCGGGGCGGAAGCGGCGGATCAGCGCGACAGGTAGAAATCGGTGGCGCGGGCGACAGCGACTTCCATCTCGGGCGAAGCACCGGCCATCACGTCCAGCGCGGCATAGGCGGCAAGCTCCAGCCCGCTTTCCTGCGCGATGGCGCGGATCGGCACCTGGCTGTCGCGGAAATCGCCGAAGACGAAGCGCCCGCCCGCCGGCCGGGGCAGGTAGTCCATCTGCGAACGGCGATAGCCGATGGTCGTAAGCTCGCCGGTTTCGTCATGGACGAAGGCCAGGATCTTCCAGAAGGCGGTGGGGATCTGGCGGTTGTAATAGACCGGATCCCCGGCCGAGAGCATGGGGCCGGTGATCACCGTCACCTTCAGGTTGGCGCGGTCGGCATTGTCCAGCACGTAATCCTCGAGTGCCAGCCAGATGCCGCCGTTGAAGCCCTGGCGCTGCGGGGCGGCATTGGTGATGTGGAAGGTGTCGGCATCGGCCTGCCGCGCGATCTCGGGCGCACCCCAGTTCGGATCCTCGCGCCGGGTCAGGTGGCCGCGGCTGAACAGGCCCTGGTGGTCTTGGCCATAGCCTTCGCGCAGGTTCTGCACCTGCGGGTCGATGCGCGGATCGCGCCGCCAGACGTCGCTGCGCGGCAGGCCGCGCCGGGACCGGCTGCCGTCGATGTTGCAGGCGCTGTAAAGCGGCAGGCCGCGCGAACGCGACATGCGGACCGAAAAATGGGTATAGCGGATCTCGGTCCCGTCCCCGCCGGGATCGCGCGCCTCGGGAACCAGGTCCACCAGATCGTCCGCCCAGCGGCCCGGTCCGGGCAGGGGCAGGGGCTGGTCGGGCAGGATGAAGCGGGGGTCATAGCCCTGCCGGTCGCCATAGCTTTCCAGCGGCAGCGGCGTCTCGGCCACCCGCAGCGGGTCCGGCCCGGCGGGCGGGCCGAAGCCGCGCCGCATCAGCGCAGCTGTGCCTTGTGCGGGGGATTGAGCCGGAAGATCCTTTCCTGCGCCAATCGCCAATGCGCAAGATCGCCCAGGCATTTGCGCACGTCCTGCACGCTGCCCTTGACCCGGATCGTGCCCGGCACGACCTCCTCGGCGGGAAACGGCTTCAGCTGGTCCAGCACCTCGGCGGTTTCCTCGCGGCTGGGGTCGCGGTCATCGGAATAGACGAGCATGCAGCTCGGGGTCTTCTTGCGTTCGGCCTTCATGGTCATACCTCTGCGCCGTCATTTCTGGTCGATCAGGCCGGCACCTTCGTAGCGGGGGCCGAAACCGATCGGAACAGCATGGCTGTTCGCCAGCTTGATAATATCGTCAGAGCGCTGCTGGTTGCGCTCTGCCGAAAGGATTTCGGGGGTGCGGGACAGCAATCGCGCCATCAGCCCGGCCACGGCGGGACAGGCCATCGAGGTGCCGTCCATCACCCCTTTCGAGGTCTTGTCGACCCAAGATATAATACCGACCCCCGGTCCGATAAAGTCCACTTCCGGTCCGATATTGCTGAATCGGGCGAAAAAGCGGTCCTGGACGGGGGCCGGGTCGGCTGCGACATTTCGTCCGGTGATCGCGCCCTTTGGCCAGGCGTCCAGCACGCCCCCGGCCGAGACCGCCGCCACCACGCCCGAGCGCGCCGGATACGAGACGGGCGACATGTAGTCGTTGCCCGCCGCCGCGACGCAGACCACGCCCAGGGCGCGGGCGCGGCGAACCTCGCGCGAGATCGCGATGGGCTCCGAGGATTGGCCCAGGCTCAGGTTGACGATGTCGCAGCCGTCCTCGACCGCCTGGCGGATGGCGCGGGCGATGGCAAATTCGCTGGCCCCGCCCGCGCCCTTTTCGAAGACGCGATAGGAATGCAGCACCACGTCGGGCGCGACCCGCGCCACGATGCCGGCGACATGGGTGCCGTGGCCGGTGCCGTTGTCGAACCATTCGTCGGCGGGCTCGGTCCCGGTGGTGTTCAGCCCGCGCTCAAGGTTCAGCCCTCTGGCGGGATCGACGCCGGTGTCCACGATGGCGACGCGGACGCCGCGCCCGTCGGCCTTTTTCGCCGGCGCCAGCATCCGCTCCAGCCCGTCCGGGAAATCCGCCGCGATGGGCACCAGCGGCAGTTCCAACTCCGTCACGCCCTCTGCCTTGACGGGGATGTCCTCGGTACCGCCGGGCCAGTATCCGGCCAGCGGCTGGCAGATCACCGCGTCGATCCGGGTCTGGCCGGCGGGCAGGGGCGTGCGGAACCGCCCGTCCTTGTCCGTCACTGCATCCGAGATGCCGAAGCTACGCCGCCTGTCCAGCACCACCACCACCGAGGCCCCGGCGACCGGCTTGCCGCTGGCCGCATCGACGCAGCGCAGCTCAAGCGCCTTGGCCGAGCGGAAGGCGGCGGGCTTGGCCTCCTTGCGGATGATGTTGAGCCGGCCGTAGCGCAGCGGGTAAAGCCGCAATTCGCGCCGCACGCGCAGGCCGGGATAGGCGCGCTGCAATTCGCGCGCCTGTTCGGGGGTCATGCTGACCAGCGAGGCCTCGTTCTCGCCGATGGAATCGAGCAGCCGGATGCGGCCGACCTCGGTCTCCAGCATCCGCAGGCGTGGCCTTGTCGCCGGCGCCGAGCCTTCGCAGGCGCCCTGCACCATGCTGTCCGCGGGCCTTGCCCCGGAGGCGCGGAACAGCCGCCGGTGCATGGCGCGAAACAGCTGGAAGCTGGTGGTCTCCATGCTGTCGTTGAAGACGTTGTCGTCGGGAACGATCACATAGCGGGCTGTCTTTCGGGACATGCGCATCGGCTCCTTGCTGCAAGCACAAGGCTACACCTTTGACGCGATTTCGCCAGATGCGGTTTTGCGGCCCGGCTGGCAGATGCGCTGTTCTGCGAAGCGTGAAATGACCTTTCCCAACCTGACTGCTCTGGCAGGGCATTGAAAATTATGAGAGATCTTTTCCGGCTCCTGCCGGGTGTTCAGGTCTTTGCCCTTGACCTGCACATTCGGCAGCAGGCCACGCATGCTGCAGCAAGACCGTTTCCAGGCCGGCTGCGCGCGCAATGAGGGACAGGCAAGGGATAGATTCCCTTGCCTGTCGGAACGGTGGATCATGCCGCCGCGAGCTTCCTGAACAACGGTGAGGCTTCCGTCATCAGCAGCTTGTAGTCGGAAAGCATTCTCTCATAGAGCGCCCGATGCGATGTGTCCGGGCTATATTCCAGGTCATATTCAGCCAATCGCGTTGCCGTCTCTTCGACGGATCTCCATATTCCGGCACCGACACCCGCCAGAATGGCTGCGCCGAGACAGGCAGCGGCTTCGGTGGTTTTCATGGTGTGAACCGGCAGGCCGGAGGCATTTGCCTGGCTCTGTTGCACAAATCCTGTGAGGGATTCATCTTGTGAATCCAGTATGGTAGCTGGAGGGCATGAGCAGACCCACACCCCCCGCATACAAGACCAGGAAC
>NZ_JBGOSN010000010.1:0-21774 GCF_046335115.1 Paracoccus sp. P2
TCCTGGTCTTGTATGCGGGGGGTGTGGGTCTGCTCATGCCCTCCAGCTACCATACTGGATTCACAAGATGAATCCCTCACAGGATTTGTGCAACAGAGCCGGCCGTAATCCTTGTTGAACCATGACCCCTGAATTCCGCAGAGGGTTTTCCCATCGAGGCTTTCCCAGCCGTCAATCCCGCTGTCCTTTTTCGCAAGGACAGCGATGCCGGACGAGTAATAGCTGGGCTGCAGGATGCCGACGACCTTTCTGCGCTCGGGTGTATCTGCCATGGTTGCAAGAAGGACGTCGATCCGGCCCTGCTCCAGGAACTCCATCCGGTTGGACGTCGTGACCACGACGGTTCTTGCGGTAATCTCTTTTCCCGCCTGCTCGCTCAGCTTGCGGGCAAGATCGTTGGCTAGGTCGATTTCAAGGCCGACGACGTTGCCGTTCGTGTCGCGCATCCCCCATGGGGCAAAGTCGGCCTTGACGCCGATCGCGACTTCGCCCTTGTCGATGATGTTCTGGAGGGTATCCGCATGGGCGGCTGAGGACATCGCCATGACGAGGCCCAGGCCGATGGTGGTCGCTTTATCAGATTTCAATTCGTCGTCTCCCTGTTGTTGCGTCCCTTTGCCGGGATCTGGCGGCGTATGCGTCCCTTACGGGTCACGCGTCATGTGCAGGTCCAAGACTGGTGTCTGGCTGGGGCTGGATTGCCGCCTGCATCGTCCGGACCATGGCACCGACGCGATTTCGTATCGGTTTAGATGTTTTTGTATACGATAAAGTAAACATGGAATGAGATTCGTGTCAATCGCCAATGCCGCGTGCGAGAGCATCATTTCCGCGCGTCCCATGTTCTTGCACTGCCATGAACAGTCCGAGATGAAACGGCGTTTGCGCGGGGAGCGGAACCGCGAACGCGATGCCCTGCGCGGCCGCATCGGCGCCGGCCGGTTTCGCGCCATGGTCAAGGATCTGGCCGGGCTGGTGCGCCTGGCTTTCGAGACGGGCGAGACGGCATCGATCTTCGGTCTTGAGGGGCCGCTACGAGCCGCGCTCCGCGCCGATTCCTGCCGCCAAGGCTGGGGCTGGACCTCGGCCGACCTGATGGTGCGCGACCTGATGGCTGAGGCTTTTCAACTCGTCGGGGCCGAGCGCCCGGATTGGCATGAGGGGCAACCGGAATGGACGATCAACGCAGGAACCCTGACCGAGCGGACGCGCTGCGTTCGCTGCTACAAGCCCTTGCCGGAAGGGCACTACAAGTTTTGCAGCCGGTTCTGCAACACGAGCCATGCGCACCTGGGCAGACTGCCAGGGCGAAACGATCAGTCTGCGCCAGAACAAGACCAAGGCGCGCGTGACGATCCATGTCTCGCAAGCCCTGCGGCGGATGCTGGACGGCATGAGCCGGGCAGGGCCTTATATCCTGACCCGCCCCGATGGCCGTCCCTGGTTCACCGAGGGCAACGACAAGGAACCGGGCAAGCAATGGTCGGCGCACATGGTCGCCTGCGGTTTGCGTCCGGAAGGCTATGCCGAGCTGCCGAAGGCGCAGAAAGCCGAGTATCTGCGCTTCAATGATGTGCGCGGCACGGCTGTCACGTTGCTGCCCGAGGCCGGGAACGCCATCCCGCAGATTTGCGCCGTCACCGGCCGCACGCTGCAATCGGCCACCCGGATCTTGGAGAAGTATCTGGCCATGACCCCGGCGCTATCCAAGGCGGCGATCCTGGCATTTGAGAACAGCCCGGCAACAGCTTTTGCAAACCGGCTGCAAGCCACCACATCCCCAGTAAGGAGGCGCTTTAATTGTCTAGCATCTTCAATGGGAGAAATGGCGGACCCGGAGCGATTCGAACGCCCGACCCCCAGATTCGTAGTCTGGTGCTCTATCCAGCTGAGCTACGGGTCCGCTGTGAGCCGGTGATTTAGAGTGAGCGCCGGGGGGGTGCAAGGCCAAAACGACCTTCATCGCAAACTTTTTCTGAAAATCCGCGCGAACAGCCTAACCCGCCGTGGTCTCGGCCTGCGAGGCCAGCCCGGCCAGCTCGCGCGGCAGGTGCAGGATGAACTGCGTGCCCTCTTCGTCGCTGCGCAAAAGCTCCAGCCGGCCGCCATGGTTGCGCACCAGGTCGGCGGCGATGGCCAGGCCAAGCCCGGTGCCGCCCTTGCGCGATCCGCCCGAGAAGGGCTGGAACAGGAAGTCCCGCGCCTTTTTCGGCAGGCCGGGGCCGGTGTCGCCGATGCGGATCCACCATTCCTGCTCGTCCTCGCCGGCGCCGATCTCGATGGTGCCGGGCCGGCGCGTGGCCTCGATGGCCTGGCGGGCATTGCGCACCAGGTTCGACAGCACCCGGAACAGCTGGTCGCGGTCGGCGCGGATCGTCAGGCTGGCGGGCACGTCGGTCAGGAACTCGATCGGCTCGGCGCCCTCGGGATGGTCCGAGGCCAGCGCCTCGCCCTCGGTCACCTCGCTCACCAGCGCCGAAAGGTTGAAGCGCGACAGCGCCGGTGCCGGCTCCTCGGCCTTGCCGAAGGCCAGCGTCGTCTCGCACAGATTCACTGCCCGGCTGATCGAGTTCACCAGCTTGGGCGCGGCGCGGCGCACCGCCGGGTCGGCGCTGGTCTCCAGCCGGTCGGCGAAGATCTGCGCCGTGGTCAGGATGTTGCGCAGGTCGTGGCTGATGCGGGCCACCGCCTGGCCCAGTTGCGCCAGCCGGTCCTTTTGCTTGAGCGCCGAGGTCACGGTGCGCTGCATGGCGGCAAGCGCCGTCTCGGCCTCGTTCAGTTCGGTTAGCCGGGCGTTGGGGGTGATGATCGAGCGCGCGTCCTCGGGGGCGCTGGCATAGGCGGTCATGTGGCTGATGACGCGCCGGATCGGCACCAGCAGCAGCCGCTGCGCCGCCAGGTTCAGAAGCAGTGCGGTCAGGACCGAGAAGGCGGCCGAGATCAGCAAGAGCCGCAGGCCGTAATCGATCATCTCGGTGCGCAGCCGCTGGGTGTCGGTGGTGATCTCGATCAGCTGCCCGGCCTGGTTCACAGGCGCGCCGATGACCCGGATCACCCGGTTCTGCGGGTCGGCCAACTGCGCCAGCCCGTCGCGGATCGAGGTCCAGAACGGCTGGTCGCGCAGGTCGTAGGTGGCCGCGATCGGTCCCGGAATCGGCGAGGACAGCACCAACTGGCGCACGTCGTTGCGCCGCAGCACGACGTTGAAGACGCCGGCATTCTCCAGCAGTTCCGATTCCAGGTCCGCGGCCAGCGATTCGTCGGTCGCCAGCAGCGCCAGGCTGGCGATCTGCGCCCGCTCCAGCCGCGATTCCAGGAAATCCAGCCGGTAATTCGCGATCGAGGGCAGCAGGATCAGCAATTCGGCCAGAAGCACGAAAATGCCGGTGATCACCGCGAATCGGCCCGATAAGCTATTCAGGGACATGGTCGGTTCTGCTATTCCCCTCGTCGCGGCGCCGTTGCATCACATAATGGTTGGTATTGTGCAGTTCAAACCTGCGTGACACGGTCCCGGTTCCCCTCGAACCTGCCGCAGCCGCGAAATCCTTTCAACGTGGTTGACTTGGCCCGCGGGGGCGACTATCCAGCGGGCCTCGAATGACCGGCGCGTCCTGCGTGGGCCGATGGCCCATACCCTGACCCGCCCCGACCCGGAGTTGAAAGATGTCGAAACGCACCTACCAGCCGTCGAACCTGGTTCGCGCCCGCCGCCACGGCTTTCGCGCGCGCATGGCGACCAAGGGCGGCCGCCGCGTGATCAACGCCCGCCGCGCCAAGGGCCGCAAGACCCTCAGCGCGTAAGCCCGCGCGCCGCAGGGCGTGGGCTTGCCGTGATGGACAGCACCCCCAAAACCGCCGCCGCTGACCGGACCCGCGCAGATGCGATGCCGGACAGGGCGGCTTCTGCCGTTTCGGGCGTGCGGCTGGAAACCCTGTGCAAGCGGGCGGATTTCCTGCGTGCCGCCTCTGCCCGGCGGCAGGGCACGGCCGGCTTTCTGCTTCAGGCCCGCCGCCGCCCCGAGGACGAGGCGGGGCAGGCGATCCGGGTCGGCTTCACCTGTTCGAAAAAGCTGGGCAATGCCGTGACGCGCAACCGTGCCAAGCGCCGGCTGCGCGCGCTGGCGCGCGAGGTCATGCCGGGCGCGGCGCGGCCGGGTTGGGATTACGTGCTGGTCGGGCGTCCCGGCGCCACGGTCGAGCGCGGCTTTGCCGAATTGCGCGCCGATCTGGCGGCGGCGCTGTCTCGGGTGCATGGCGCGCGGGGCGAGGGGAAGTGACCCCGCTGGCGCAACTTCTGGCGCTGCCGGTACGGGCCTATCGGCTGGTGGCCAGCCCCTGGGTCGGGCATGGCTGCCGCTTCCAGCCGACCTGCTCGGCCTATGCGCTGGAGGCGCTGGAGCGGCATGGCGCGGCCAAGGGCGGTTGGCTGGCGGCGCGGCGGGTCTGTCGCTGCCATCCCTGGGGCGGGCATGGCTTCGACCCCGTGCCGGGCAGCGAGACGCCGCCGCAGGACTGAGGCGCAAGGCGCAGGACCAAGGCGGCGCTTTCATCAGGGCGCAAAGGCGACAAGGATCGACAGATGCGGGACGAGACCGGCGAAACCCAGGACCATGAGGCGGAGGAAATCCATCCGCTGTTTTCCGGCGCGCCCGGCTCGACCGAGTTCCGCAAGCTGCGCAAGCGCCTGGTGCGCGAAACCCGCGCCGCGATCGAGACCTATGACATGGTTCGCCCCGGCGACCGCTGGCTGGTCTGCCTGTCGGGCGGCAAGGACAGCTATACGCTGCTGGCCGTGCTGCACGAGCTGAAATGGCGCGGCCTGCTGCCGGTGGAACTGCTGGCCTGCAATCTCGACCAGGGCCAGCCGGGCTTTCCGGCGACGGTGCTGCCGCAATTCCTGACCGAGCGCGGCGTGCCGCATCGCATCGAATACCAGGACACCTATTCCATCGTGAAGGAAAAGGTGCCCGCGGGCCGGACCTATTGCAGCCTGTGTTCGCGGCTGCGGCGCGGCAATCTCTACCGCATCGCCCGCGAAGAGGGCTGCCAGGCCGTGGTGCTGGGCCATCACCGCGACGACATCCTGGAGACCTTCTTCATGAACCTGTTCCACGGCGGCAGGCTGGCCTCGATGCCGCCCAAGCTGCTGAACGAGGAAGGCGACCTGAACGTGTTGCGCCCGCTGGCTTTCGTGGCCGAGGCCGATTGCGACCGCTTCGCCCGAGCGATGAACTATCCGGTGATTCCCTGCGACCTTTGCGGCAGCCAGGAGGGCTTGCAGCGCATGCAGGTCAAGAAGCTGCTGGACGAATGGGAAACGCGCGCGCCCGGCCGGCGCCAGGTGATGTTCCGGGCGCTGATGAACGTGCGCCCCTCGCATCTGCCGGATCCCAAGCTGTTCGATTTCACCGCGCTGATGCCGGATATGTCGGATTTTAGCGAAAAAGACGTGCCGATCCTGCGCGAACATTAACGGAGCGAAAAGCGTCCTCGGCCTAGGCTGCGATCCGTGGAACAAGATTCGGATCAGGCAATGGCTTACGGAATCGCTGGGGCCGCCTCGGGGCTGGCAAGGCTGGTCAGGGGGCAGGGTGCGGCGCAGGGCAGAACCCGGCTGGCGCTGGTGCTGCGGGTCGAGAATGTCGAGATGCTGCGCGCCAGCATCGGCCCCGCGCTGCTGGAGCGGATGCTGGACAGGCTCATGCTGCGGCTGGTGGGGGAACTGCGGCTTTTGCCGCAGGGCCGCAGCCCTGGCTGTGGCGAAATCCTGGGGCTGATCGCCATCGGGCGCCAGCAGGCGGTGCCGGGCTTGCTGGCGCGATTGCAGGCCATCTGTTCGGAGGGGATCGATCTGCCGGACCTGCGCATCTGCCCGGTGGTGAACGCCGCCATCGTCAGCGACGAAACCGGCCGACAAGAGGCGGCGGCGCTTTACGTCCATGGCCGCATGGCCCTGCAGGGGCTGAGCCCGTTCTCGGCCGCGGGCCAGATCCGCTTCGTCGAGACGGGGTCGCAGGCCGAAACCAGCGGGTTGGCGGGCTCGGCGCTCGACCGGGTGGGGGTACTGTTCCAGCCACAGCTTTGCTGCGACACCGGGCAGGTGCGGGCGCTGCGGGCCTTGCCGCGGATGCGGATGGACGGCGGCGACGATTGCGACCTGGCCGAATTGGCGCCGCGGCTGGACGACGCGGTGCTGGGACAGGTCGTGGCCGAACTGCTGCGCCAGGCTTTCACCGGCCTGCGCGGCTGGGATCGCCTGGGCCGGCCGGTGCCGCTGCTGTCCTTGCCGCTGTCCGACCGCATGCTGGGCGATCCTGTCCTCGCCGACATGATCCTGTGGGAGCTGGAGCGCAACGACCTGGCCCCGCAGCGCCTGGAAATCGAGGTGAGCGAGCCGATCGGCCGCGGCGGCGGGCGCCGGCCGGTCACCGCCAGCTTGCAGCGCCTGACCGCCGCGGGCTGCTCGCTGGCCCTGGGGGAGTTCGGCACCGGCAGCGCCAGCCTTGATGATCTGCGCCGCTTCGGCATCGGGCGGGTGCGGATTGGGCGCGAATTCATCGCCGGCTGCGACCTGCGCGCCGACCAGCGGCGCATGATCCTGGCCATCCTGGCGCTGGCGGAACACCTGGGCCTGGCGACCGTGGCCGACGGGGTCGCCACGCCGGAGGAGAACGCCTTCCTGGCGCAGATCGGATTCGACGCGGTGCAGGGACCGGCGGTGGCCCTGCCGTTGGACGCCGGGGCGGTCGATGAATTCCTGCTGGACCACGACCATGCGCTGCCCGCACCGTTCGACCTGCGCCGCAAGGCGTGACGGCCGGGGCCGGTTGCGACGTCGGGGTAAAGTCTCGCGTCCGCGCCGCATGGGGTTTGGCGGCTGCGCCCGGCCGGGGCCGGTCGCGCCGTGAAACGATGCGCCCGCGGCGCTCGCGCCTTGGTGCCGGGCCGCGCCGCGCGCGGCCCCTGCCGAGGCCGCGACCCGGGCCGGCAAGACGGGGCTGGGCGCAGGAGGGCCGCCCCGCCTGTCCGGCAGGCCCCGGACGATTGGGGGCCCGGCCGAGCGAAGGCCCGGACGGGTGGGGCCAGGATGAGCCGAGGAACCGCGTCGGACGCACCGGGTCGGAGGGCGGGACATCCGATCGGCGCGGAAACTGAGCCGGTTTTCCGGCAAATTCCCTTGACCTTTGCCGGTCGCTTCTGTTGAAGCGGCCCGAACCCTCAGACTGGGTGACGACGAAGGGCTGGTCCGGCATGCAAGACAACAACCGCAACCTCATCCTGGCGATGGTGCTTTCCGCCCTCGTCATGCTCGTCTGGTCGATCTTCTTCGCCCCCGAGCCGGTGCCGCCCGCGCAGGATACGGTGCCGGCCAGCAGCCAGGGCGTCCCTCAGCCCGAAACCGGCGCCCCGGCGACGCCCGGCGCGGTGCCGCAGGGCGCGGCGCCGGAGCTGGAGCCCGCGGCGGCAAGCAACGATCCTTCCGCCAATGCCGGGCGGGTCAGGATCGAATCTCCCTCGCTCGCCGGCACGATCTCGCTGGCCGGCGGCCGCATCGACGACCTGGAGCTGACCGGCTATCACGAGACGCTGGATTCCCGCTCGCCCTATGTCCGCCTGCTGTCGCCGACCGCCCAGACCACCGTGCAGGCCGAAGGCAGCCCGGTCGCGCCGGGCGGCAATGCCGAGGTCGCGGTGCAGAAACCCTATTACGCGGTCTATGGCTGGATGCCGGCCGCCGGCACCGATCCGGCCCTGGTTCCCGGCCCGGCCACCATGTGGGAGGTCGAATCCGGCTCGACCCTCGCGCCCGGCCTGCCGGTCACGCTGCGCTGGGACAACGGCGCCGGCCAGATCTTCCGCCGCACCTATGAGCTGGACGACAAGTTCCTGTTCACCGTGACCCAGTCGCTTGAAAACACCGGGGCCGCGCCCTTCGCGGCGGCGCCCTATGGCATCCTGGCGCGGCACGGCAAGCCCGATACCCAGAATTTCTTCGTCCTGCACGAGGGCGCGGTCGGCATGACCGATGGCAAGCTGCTGGAAGAAAAATACAAGGACATGGCCAAGCTCGACCCGCTGCCGGGCGAGGGGCCGGCCCAGCTGATCGAGGTGCAGGAAAACGGCTGGATCGGCTTTACCGACAAGTACTGGATGACCACGCTGGCGCCCGCGCCCGGCCAGTCCTTTACCGCGGTGGTGAAATACGCCCCCGGCGCCGACATCTACCAGACCGAGGCGCGGATGCCGGTGCAGACCGTCGCCCCCGGCGCGACCGGCACCAGCTCGAGCTATCTCTTCGCCGGCGCCAAGGTCTGGGAGGTCATCAACGGCTACCAGGAAGCCCCCGGCATCGACCGTTTCGTCGATTCCATCGACTGGGGCTGGTTCTATTTCCTGACCAAGCCGATCTTCCGCCTGCTGCACTGGCTGCACGGTATGATCGGCAACATGGGCTGGGCGATCATCGCGCTGACCTTCGTGCTGAAGCTGCTGGTCTTCCCGCTGGCGCGCAAATCCTACATCTCGATGGCCAAGATGAAGGAGCTGCAGCCCGAGATGGAGGCGATCAAGCAGCGCACCGGCGACGACCGGATGAAGTTCCAGAAAGAGGTGATGGAGCTTTACAAGCGCGAGAAGGTGAACCCCGCCGCGGGCTGCCTGCCGGTGCTGCTGCAGATCCCGATCTTCTTCGCGCTCTACAAGGTGATCTTCGTCACCATCGAGCTGCGCCATGCGCCCTGGATCGGCTGGATCCGCGACCTTGCCGCGCCCGACCCGTCCAGCCTGTGGAACCTGTTCGGCCTCTTGCCCTGGGCGGCGCCGGGCCAGGGCAGCTTCCTGCACAGCTTCACCCTGCCGGTGCTGGCGATCCTGCTGGGCATCTCGATGTGGATGCAGCAGAAACTGAACCCGGCCCCGACCGATCCGGCGCAGAAGATGATCTTCGCCTGGATGCCTTGGGTGTTCATGCTGATGCTGGGCGGCTTCGCCTCGGGTCTGGTGCTGTACTGGATCACCAACAACACCATCACCATCATCCAGCAATACACGATCATGTCGATGCACGGCCACCGGCCCGACTTCTTCGGCAATATCCGCTCCAGCCTGCCGTCACGCGCCAAGACCGAGGCCAAGGCGGGCGAAAAGGGCGGGGACAAGGGCGGCAAATGACCGCCCGCATTGCCCGGATCCGCCGGCACCCGATCAAGGCGATCGGCGGCGAGGATCTGCGCCGCACCCGGCTGGATGCGGCGCGGCGCCTGCCGGGCGACCGGCTCTGGGCGCTGCTCACCGCAGCGGGCGAGCGCCACGCCGGCGAGGTGCCGGGGCGCTGGCTGCCGAAATCCTGCTTTCTGCGCGGCGCGGCCTCGGCCGGGCTGCAGGCGGTGCGCGGCGGCTGGGGCGAGGGCGCGGAAGGGGGCCGCATCCGCCTGACCCATCCCGACCTGCCCGAGCTGGAGTTCGACCCCGAGACCGAGGGGTCGCGCCTCGTCGAATGGGTGCGCCCGCTCTGGCCTGCGGACAAGCCGGCGCCGACGCGGCTGGTGCGCGGCCCGACAGGCTGGACCGATGCGAACCAGCCCTGGATCTCGATCCTGTCGCTGTCCAGCCTGGCCGATCTGGAAGGGCGGCTGGGCCAGCCGCTCGGTATCGAACGCTGGCGCGGAAACCTGTGGCTTGAGGGCTGGCAGCCCTATGCCGAGCGCGAACTGATCGGCCATGTCCTGACCCTGGGCGAGGTCGAGTTGCGCGTGACCGAGACCATCGGCCGCTGCCCCGCGACCAGCGCCGATCCGGCCACCGGCCGCATCGACATCGACATGCCCGAGACGCTGGAGGCGCAGTTCGGCCATCGCGATTTCGGCATCTATGCCGAAGTGGTGAGTGGCGGCGAGATCGCGCTGGGTGACGAGGTGCGGGCATGAAGGTCGCCTTTCCCGTCGCCCCCGAGCCGGATGCCGAGACCGCCGAGGCGGCGCGCAAGCTGTTCGCCGGCCCGGTCGATTTCCTCAAGGGCGTGGTCGCCATGGATGGGCTGCCGCCCGCCGACCGGCCCGAGGTCTGTTTTGCCGGCCGCTCGAATGTCGGCAAGTCCAGCCTGATCAACGCGCTGACCGGCCGGAACGGGCTGGCGCGGGCGTCGAACACGCCCGGCCGCACGCAGGAGATCAACTATTTCACCCTGGGCGAGCAGGCCTATCTGGTCGACCTGCCGGGCTATGGCTTTGCCAAGGCGCCGGTGGCGGTGGTGGCGAAATGGCAGGCGCTGCTGAAGAACTACCTGGCTGGCCGGGCGACCTTGCGCCGCGCCTTCACGCTAATCGATTCGCGCCATGGCGTGAAGGATGTCGATCACGAGATCATGAAGCTGCTCGACCGCTCCGCCGTGCCCTTCCAGGTGGTGCTGACCAAGGCCGACAAGATCGGCAGAGAGGCGATGGAGGCCACCGTCGCGCAGGTGCAGGAGGCGCTGCAAAAGCATCCTGCCGCCTATCCCGAGCTTGTGATCACAAGCTCGGACAAGGGGCAGGGCATTGCCACGCTGCGCGCCATCATAGCCGCTCTGGACTGATCGGCGCCCGCGTCCTAGGGTCGGGTGCGACGAACAGGGGCCCCTGATGAGAAAGCAGAACATGAACCGTGACTGGATCGCCACCGCCCGCACTTTGTCCGAAGCGCTGCCCTATATGCAGCGATATTCGGGCGCGGTGGTGGTGGTGAAGTTCGGCGGCAATGCCATGGGCGACGACGAGGCGATGGCCGAATTCGCCCGCGACATCGTGCTGATGCGGCAGGTGGGCATCCATCCGGTCGTCTGCCATGGCGGCGGGCCGATGATCAACGACCTGCTGGGCAAGCTGGGCATTGAAAGCCGCTTCGTGCGCGGCAAGCGCGTCACCACCCGCGAGACCGTCGAGGTGGTCGAGATGGTGCTGTCCGGGCTGGTCAACAAGCGGATCGTGCAGGCGATCAACGATGCCGGCGGCCGCGCTGTCGGCATTTCCGGCAAGGACGACGACCTGATGGTCTGCGCGCCGGACGACCCGGAACTGGGCTTCGTCGGCCGCCCGGTCGAAATGAACGTGCAGATCATCCGCGACCTCTACAATGCCGGGCTGATCCCGGTCATCGCCCCGGTGGCCACGGGGATGGAGGATAACGAGACCTTCAACGTCAACGGCGACACCGCCGCGGGGGCGATCGCCGGTGCGCTCAAGGCTGACCGGCTGCTGCTTCTGACCGATGTCTCGGGGGTCAAGGACGCTTCGGGCGAGGTGGTGACGGCGATGCATCCCGACCAGGTGCGGGCGATGATCGCCGACGGCACCATCGCCGGCGGCATGATCCCCAAGACCGAGACGGCGCTGAAGGCGCTGGAGGAAGGCGTGCGCGCCGTGGTGATCCTGGACGGGCGGGTGCCCAATGCCTGCCTGCTGGAACTGTTCACCGAACATGGCGCCGGCTCGCTGATCCGCTCGACCGAGCCGCGGGTCAAGCCGCGCGGCTTGCGCCAGGGGGACAGCGGCCTGTGACCGGCGCGGCATCGCGCCCGAAAGAGAGGGCTTGCCCGCCCGGCGGAAGCTATGGCAGGCTCGGCGACGTCGCGTAATTTTAACCGTCTGGCCGAAAAGGCAATTCGATGACTCCACTCGGGCACTGCCGTCTGATCCTGACCCGCCATGCGAAATCGTCCTGGGACGATCCGGCGCAGCCCGACCACGACCGGCCGCTGAATGCGCGCGGCCGCCGCTCGGCGCGCGAGCTGGGCGACTGGCTGGCCAGTCGCGGCTACGAGCCCGAGGAAGTGCTGTGCTCGACCGCCGAGCGCACGCGCGAGACCTGGGCCGGCATCGCCATGGCGCCCCTGGAGGTGCGGCCGCATATCCGTTACGAGCCGGGCCTTTACCACGCCGCGCCCCAGAAGATGCTGGAGATCCTGCGCAGCGCCTCGGCGCCGACGGTGATGATGATCGGCCACAATCCCGGCATTGCCGAATTCGCCGCCATGCTGCCGGCGCGGGCACCGCTGGACCCGGATTTCCGCCGCTATCCGACGGCGGCGACGCTGGTCGTCGATTTCCAGATCGACGACTGGTCGGAACTGGCCCCCGCGCAGGGCAGCGTGCTGGATTTCGTCCGCATGGACGGGCGCGACTAGCTCGGGCCTCGCATCTGCGTCACCACGCGGGCGGCGAACAGCCGTTCGACATCCTCGCCCCGGCAGAGCTCGGTCGCCGGCGTCTGCACCGCGGCCGAGGCGGCGGCGGCCGCCAGCCCCAGCGCATCGCGGACCGGCCAGCCGCGGGCATGGCCCAGCGTGAAGCCGGCCAGGAAGCTGTCGCCGGCGCCGACCTTGCTGACCACCTGCACCCGCGCGGCCTCGGCATGCCAGATGCCCTGGTCGGTGGCGATGATATTGCCATCGCGACCCCGCGCCACGATCACCCCATGCGCGGCCCCCGAGGCCACGAGACTGGCCGCGAAACCGGCGGTGTCGGCGCGGAAGGGCAGGGGATGGCCGGCCAGTCCCGCGGCTTCCTCGTCGTCCATGCGCAGGATCTCGACCCGGCGGTCGGTGGCGGCGGCCACCTCGGCCAGCGCCTCGCCCGACGTGTCCACGACCAGCCGTGCGCCGGTGCCGCGCAGCCGCTCGGCCAGCATGGCCGCGAAGCGCGCCGGCACGCCCGGCGGGTTCGAGCCGGACAGCACAACCAGCGCACCGGGCTCGGCGGCGCCGGTGGCGGCTTGCAGCGCGGTCTCGACATCGTCGGCGGACCATTCCGGGCCGGGCATGACGAAACGGTATTGCTGGCGGATGGTGCGGTCGTCCACGGTCAGGGACTGACGCGTCTCGCCCGGCGCGGGCAGGGTCATCAGCGGGACGCCGGTTTCCGCCAGCAGCTCGGCGATGCGCTGCCCGGTGGCGCCGCCAAGCGCGACCAGCGCCGTACTGTCGCCGCCCATGGCGCGGATCGCGCGGCTGACATTGATGCCGCCGCCGCCCGGATCGAAGCGCGGCGCCTCGCAGCGCAGCTTGATGTCGGGCACCACCTGGCGCGTGCCGGTGGTCACGTCCAGCGCCGGGTTCAGGGTGATGGTCAGGATCGGCGCCTGCTCCATCATTCCCACCAGCGGTCGATGGCGGCGATGTCGTCGTCCGACCAGCCGAAATGATGGGCGAATTCATGCACCACGACATGCGCGACCAGCTGGCCCAGCGTTACGTCCCCGCGCGAGGCCCATTCGTCCAGGATGGCGCGGCGAAACAGCCAGACCGTGTCGGGAAAATGCTGCGGCGCGCTGGCGGATTTCTCGGTCATCGGCACGCCGTCATAGAGCCCGGTCAGCTCCAGCGGGTCGTCGATCTCCAACTCGTCCAGGAATTCCTCGCTGGCGAAATCCTCGACGCGCAGCACCACCTGGGCGGCCGGACCGGCGAATTCCGGCGGCAGGCCGGCGATGGCCTCGCGCGCCAATTCCTCGATCATGGCCGCGTCGGGGGCCTCGGCATTCTTCCAGTCAAGCATCGGCTCACCTCGTCTTTGGTCCCCGATATGGACAAAAACCGCCGTTTGTGAAAGAGCGAAGCCGACAGGAGATCCCCATGACCACCACCCGTTTCGCCCCTTCGCCCACCGGCCACATCCATGTCGGCAACCTGCGCACGGCGCTGATGAACTATCTGATCGCGCGCAAGGCGGGCGGCACCTTCATCCTGCGCCTGGACGATACCGACCGCGAACGGTCGAAGCAGGAATATGCCGACGGCATCCAGCGCGACCTGGAATGGCTGGGCCTGCAATGGGACCGGATCGAGCGGCAGTCGGATCGCCTCGACCGCTATGCCGAGGCGGCGCAGGGACTGCGCGCAGCCGGGCGGCTCTACGAGGTGTTCGAGACCCCGACCGAGCTGGACCTGAAGCGCAAGAAGCAGCTCAACATGGGCAAGCCGCCGGTCTATGACCGCGCCGGGCTGAGGCTTTCGGCCGAGGACAAGGACCGGCTGCGCGCCGAGGGCCGCGCCGGCTATTGGCGCTTCCTGCTGGACCAGGAGCGGATCGAGTGGCGGGACGGCATCCTGGGCGAGATTTCCATCGACGCGGCCTCGGTCTCGGACCCGGTGCTGATCCGCGCCGACGGGCAGGTGCTTTACACCTTCGCGAGTTCGGTCGACGACGCCGAGATGGGCGTGACCCATATCGTGCGCGGCGCCGACCATGTGACCAATACCGCGACGCAGATCCAGATCATCCGCGCGCTGGGAGCCGAACCGCCGACCTTTGCCCATCACAGCCTGCTGACCGGCGCGCAGGGCGAGGAACTGTCCAAGCGCCTGGGCACGCTGTCGATCCGCGACCTGCGCGAAAACGGCGTGGCGCCGGAGGCGCTCTTGTCGCTGATGGCGCGGCTGGGCTCGTCGCAGCCGGTCGAGTTGCGGATGTCGCTGGACGAACTGGCCGAGGGGTTCGACCTGTCGCAATTCGGCGCCTCGCCCACCAAGTTCGATGCCGAAGACCTGTGGCCGCTGACGCGCGAGGCCAACCAGTCGCGCCCCTTCGCCGAGGTCAGGGACCGGATCGCCGCGCTGGGCGTGCCGGACGAGCTGGCCGAGCGGTTCTGGCGCGTCGCCTCGCAGAACATCACCCGGCTGGACGACCTGGCGGGCTGGTGGCAGATCTTCTCGACGGGGGCCGAGCCGCAGATCGACGCCGAGGATGCCGATTTCATCGCCGAGGCGATGAAGCTCTTGCGGCCGCCGCCCTATACCGATGCGAGCTGGGGCGAGTTCACCAATGCGGTCAAGCAGGCGACCGGCCGCAAGGGCAAGGGCCTGTTCATGCCGTTGCGCAAGGCCCTGACCGGCCAGGCGCATGGGCCGGACATGTCCGAGGTCATGCCGCTGTTGCAGGTTGTGCGCGCGCGCGGCTGAGCCTGCGGCGTCAATCACGCGCAAAGGCCGCCTTTAGGGGCGGCCTTTGTCGTTTCAGGCCGGCCGGACCCTGCCGCTGCAAGGACCGGTCCGCTGTTTATTGTTCGATATGTATGGGCAAGAGGAATCGCCAGACGCGAGTAGGGATCCGGCCGTGCCCAATAAAGACGCAACCATGTCAGGAACGGATCCCGCGACCTCTTGCCGGTTCACGACCGGGCGGGAACAAGGATGCGCACCCGCCCGGTCAGTTTTGAACACATGACCAAAGACCATTTACCAAGGTTAACAAACAACCGCTTACGCAACGATGCCTGTATGCACCGTCACGCCGCGGAAGGGAATATATCCATAAGTTAGGTGCCGTTTGCTGACCTAATAACGGCAGCCCGTTGATTTTGCGGCGGCTGCAACTTGCGGCTGCAAGGCACCCAGGCCGGCGGAAGATCGCTTATCGCCGCTTCCCTGGGGTCAACCGGTTCGGCGGCCGATGGGACGATAATGCCCATTTCAACCAAAGGATGTCCTCTGGCCTCAGTTCTCGCGGCGAGGGTGGGCGGGGGGCGGGCGTTTTCCGACACCACCCCTGGCGCGGCCCAGCCGGAAACACCGTGCGAAACCCGGCCGGGACGCGGCGATTCCTGCCTTCCTCCTTGCTATGCCGGCCGAAATCCCATAGCTAGCGCGCTGAAACAGGCGGAGGCGCGGAACGTTAGGTTCCGGCGTCGGCGAGGCTGTAATGCCTCGGACCCGCAAGACGGTTCGTGGATGAAGGAAGACAAATGCAGGTCAAGGAAACCCAGAACGAAGGGCTGAAGCGGGGCTATGAATTCACCCTGCCTGCGGCCGATCTGGCGGCGCAGGTGGATGCGAAGCTGAAAGAGGCCCAGCCCGAGGTCGAGATGAAGGGCTTCCGCAAAGGCAAGGTGCCGATGGCGCTGCTGAAGAAGCAGTTCGGCCAGCGCATCATGGGCGATGCCATGCAGGAGGCCATCGACAAGGCGCTGCGCGACCACCTGGAGAAATCCGGCGACCGCCCCGCCCTGCAGCCCAAGATCGAGATGGTCAACGGCGAGACCTGGAAAGAGGGCGACGACGTCGTCGTCACCGTCGCCTACGAGGCGCTGCCCGCCATCCCGGAAACCGACCTGTCCGGCGTCGAGCTGGAGCGGCTGGTGGTCGAGGCCAGCGAGGAGCAGGTGACCGAGGCGCTGGAGAATCTGGCCAAGAACGCCCAGAGCTTCGAGGATCGCAAGAAGGGCAGCAAGGCCAAGGACGGCGACCAGGTCGTGATCGACTTCAAGGGCATGGTCGATGGCGAGGCCTTCGAGGGCGGCTCGGCCGAGGATTACCCGCTGGTGCTGGGCTCGGGCAGCTTCATCCCCGGCTTCGAGGAGCAGCTGCTCGGCGCCAAGGCTGGCGACGAGATCAAGGTCGAAGTGAAATTCCCCGAGGATTACGGCCATCCCGGCCTGGCCGGCAAGGACGCGATTTTCGAGACCGCCGTCAAGGCGGTGAAGGCGCCGAAACCGGCCGAGATCGACGACGAACTGGCCAAGAAATTCGGTGCCGAAAGCCTGGACGCGCTGAAGGGTCAGATCCGCGAGCGGCTGGAGGCGGAATACAAGGGGGCCTCGCGCCAGGTTCTCAAGCGCGCGCTGCTGGACAAGCTGGACGCGCTGGTCAAGTTCGACCTGCCCGATTCGCTGGTCGAGGCCGAGGCGCATCAGATCGCGCACCAGCTCTGGCACGAGGAGCACCCCGAGGAACACGGCCATAACCATGGCGAGATCGAGCCGACGGAGGAGCACAAGAAACTGGCCGAGCGCCGCGTCCGGCTGGGTCTGCTCTTGGCCGAAATCGGCCAGAAGGCCGAGATCACCGTCTCGGACCAGGAGATGACCCAGGCCGTGCTCCGCCAGGCGCGCCAATATCCCGGCCAGGAGCGCGCCTTCTTCGAGTTCATCCAGCAGAACCCGCAGGCGCAGCAGCAGCTGCGTGCGCCGATCTTCGAGGACAAGGTCGTGGACCATATCGTCGAGGGTGCCAAGGTTTCGGAGAAATCCGTGTCCAAGGAAGAGCTGGAAAAGGCCATCGAGGCGCTGGATCAGCTCTGATCCGCTGCCTTGCCGCGACGAGAAAGGCCGTCCCGCTGGGGCGGCCTTTTTCATTGCCGCGCCCGGCTGGCCAGGGCGGGGTCGGAATGCGGTGGTGCAGATGGGTATTTGTGGAACGAAGAAGCCGGCTCAACGGGTCGCGCCTTGCTGGCGGCACCGGCGGGCGGCGGCCCATCCTGGGGCCCTTCGGCGTCAGAGCCGATGCACGCGCGGGTCGTGATCGGCAGGCCCGCCCGGATCGGGGCCCTCCATCGGGTCGTGCAGCAGCGGGTCGTCGCGCAGATCCGGCATTCGTGCGTCGTGGTGGACATTGGCGGTGATGTCATCGGCGCGGTCGGCCTGTGCGCCTTGTCGGCGCTGCGACGGGCCGCGCCGCTGCGGCGCCGGCTTGCGGTCGATGATGCTGCGCATGATCGTCGCGGCATCGCCGAATTCCTGCATGATGGTGCTGGCCTGGCCCGCGACCGAGCGGAAGCCGGTCACGGCGGCGGTCAGTGCCTGCATCACGTTCTCGACGCCGCTGGTCAGGCTGGCGGTATTGGCCTCGACCTCTTGCAGCAGGCTTTGCCGCGGCGGGCGGCGCTGGCCCTGCGGGACATGCCGGGCGGCGGCCTTTGCCTTGGGCCGACGGTCTGGCTCGGGGCGTGCCTGGCGTTCCATCGGGCCGGATCCGGGCCGCCGGTCGGCGTCGGGCCTGCGCGGCCGGCCGGGGTCATCTCCCGCAATGAGGTCGATCATATGCCGCGCCGCGATCACCGTGCCGGCGGTCAGGGCGGCCGCCGCCAGGCCGGTGCCGCCCCAGACCAGCCATTTCGCCCCGCGCGAGGGGCGCGGCCATGGATGGCTGCCATCGGGAGAGACATCGCCATGCGGCGGGATGCGGCGCGATTCCGCCGGGCCCGGCGGGCGGCGATGGCCCTCGGGGACCGGGCGGGGGCCGAAGCGGGTCTGGCTGGTCTCGTCGGCCGGGGTACGGGTGATGGGCGGCTGGTCGTCCTGGTGGTGCATGCCGGCAAATCCTCTGGCGAAGGGCGCTTTGCGGCTCAACCCCGCAGCCCGGCGAATGTTCCGCCGAACCCGAGACGCGGGCAAGGGGTGCTGCCATGCGGGCATGAAAAAACGCGCCGGTTGCGGCGCGTTTTCCCTGTTCCGACAAAGGTGCGATCAGTTCGCGGCTTCGTCCTCGTCGCGGCCGGCCGAGCCGATGTCGTCGAACAGCTCGGCGATCTCGAATTCGGCGGCGGCTTCCTCTTCGGCGGCCAGTTCCTGGATCGACTTGCCCGAGGCCTGCAGTTCGGCTTCTTCGGCCGAGCGGGCGACGTTCAGCTTGATCGTCACATCGACTTCCGGGTGCAGGTGCACGCGGACCTCGTGCAGGCCCAGATCCTTGATCGGGGCGGTCAGCACGACCTGGCGGCGCTCGATCGCGAAACCTTCGGCATTGGCGACATCGGCGGCGTCACGCGGGGTGACCGAGCCGTAGAGCGCGCCGGCATCCGAGGCGGAGCGGATGATGACGAAGGTCTGGCCGTCGAGCTTCGCGGCGATCTTTTCGGCTTCGGCGCGGCTCTCGTCGTTGCGGGCGGCGAGTTCGGCCTTGCGGGCTTCGAAGGCCTGGATATTGGCGTCCGAGGCGCGCAGCGCCTTGCCCTGCGGCAGAAGGTAGTTGCGCGCGAAACCGTCCTTGACCTTCACGACTTCGCCCATCTGGCCCAGCTTGGCCACGCGTTCCAGCAGGATGACTTGCATGATCGTCTCTCCTTACTTCACGGCATAGGGCAGCAGGGCGAGGAAGCGGGCGCGCTTGATGGCGCGCGCCAGTTCGCGCTGCTTCTTGGCCGAGACGGCGGTGATGCGCGAGGGCACGATCTTGCCGCGTTCCGAGATGTAACGCTGGAGCAGGCGCGTGTCCTTGTAGTCGATGGCGGGGGCGTTGTCGCCCGAGAAGGGGCAGACTTTCCGGCGGCGGAAGAAGGGCTTGTTGGCCATGATCCTGGTTCCTTTCCCTTAGTTCCGGTCGTCGCGGTCGCGCCGCTCGCGGCGTTCGCCGCGGTCGCTGCGATCACCGCGCTCGCGCTCGTCGCGCTTCTGCATCTGGACCGAGGGGCCTTCCTTGTGCGCGTCCACGCGGACGGTCAGCACACGCATGACGTCGTCATGCAGGCGGGCCAGGCGCTCCATCTCCTGCACGGCGGCCGAGGGCGCGTCCGAACGCAGGAAGGCGTAATGGCCCTTGCGGTTCTTGTTGATCTTGTAGGCGAGGGTGCGCACACCCCAGTATTCGTTGTCCACGACCTTGCCGCCATTGTCGGCGATCACGGTCGAGAAATGTTCGATCAGCCCCTCGGCCTGCGCGTTCGACAGGTCCTGGCGGGCGATCAGCACATGCTCGTAAAGCGGCATGTCTGCACCTTTCTTGGGGGCGCGCTTCAACGGCGGGACAGCCCTTCCGCGCCCCGCCACGAGAGGCTGCGCCGGTTTCGCATTTGCGGAAGGATGCGACCTTATAGCGATCATGCCGGGGAATGCAAGGAAAAAGGCCGGGAAATCCCGGAAAGTCGCCCCTGCGGCGATACTGTTTCCGCGCTGCGGCGAAACACGAAATTGTCAGGGGTTTTGTCGGAAACCCTTGTTGATGCTGGGGCATTTTCTGGCAGAACCGTGCATGACATTTTCAATCCGGAGACCAGAATGAAACCCATCCTTGCCCCCGTCGCCGCGATCACCCTGCTTGGCGCCACCGCCGCCATGGCCGAGCCCGTGGTCTATGATTTCGACCCCTCGCACAGCCAGGTCGTCTTTGAATACAATCACATGGGCTTTTCGACCAGCACCGGCATCATCAACGGCATCACCGGCAAGCTGACGCTGGATGCCGAGAACCCGGCCAATTCCAGCGTCGAGGCGACCATCCCGCTGTCGGGGCTGCGCACCGTGTCCGAGGAGCTGGACAAGCACCTGTTCGGGCCGGATTTCTTCAACACCGATGCCAGCGGCGCGGTCGCGACCTTCAAGTCGACCAATGTGGCGCCGGACGATGACGACGAGGCCAAGGTCACGGGCGATCTGACGCTGAACGGCGTGACCAAGCAGGTGGTCCTGGATGTCGACCTGAACCTGCTTGCCGCCCATCCGATGACCGGCAAGCAGGCCGTCGGCTTCGATGCCGAGACCGAGATCAAGCGTTCCGAGTTCAACCTGGGCAAGTTCGCCCCGGCGGTCGAGGACGAGGTCGAGATCAAGATCACCGTCGAGGCTGTCAAGGCCGAGTGATCCACCGGCCGGACCGCAAGCAGAAGGGGCCCCGCGAAGGGCCCCTTTTCGTTTCTCGCCTTGCCCGGCTTACATCGGTGTGGGCAGCGGCGTCGTCCCGGTGCGCACCGGCAGGATCGGATGGTCGATCACCGGCTGCTCGCCGGTCAGCGTGCCCAGGAAGGCGGTGATGTCTTCGGCCTGCTGGTCGGTCAGCTCGGTGCCGATCTGGGCCGAGGACATGATCTTGACCGCTTCCGCCAGTTCCCAGACCACGCCCGAGTGGAAATAGGGAGCGGTCAGCGCGACGTTGCGCAGCGGCGCGGCGCGGAAGACATACTCGTCGTCGGTGGTCCGCGTCACCTCGAAGCGGCCGGTGTCGCCCGCCGGCAGCACCTCGGCGCCGGGCTTGGCGATCAGGCCGAAGGGGTGATAATCCTGCCCGCCGAAGTTCACGCCATAGTGGCAGGCGGTGCAGCCGGTTTCCATGAAGGCCTGCAGCCCGCGCTTTTCCTGGTCGGTCATCGCCGCATCGTCGCCGGCAAGGAAGCGGTCGAAGGCGCTGTTCGGCGTGATCAGCGTGGCCTCGAACTGCTCGATCGCGGCGGCGAAATTGTCGAAGGTCACCGGGTCCGCTTCTTCGGGGAAGGCGGCCTTGAAGGCTTCGACATATTCCGGCATCGAGTTGATGGTCTTGACCACCTGGTCGGGGGTGTTGCTCATCTCGACCCCGGCCTGGACCGGGCCCTTGGCCTGTTCGGCCAGGTCGGCGGCGCGGCCGTCCCAGAATTGCGCGGCGTTGAAGATCGCGTTCAGCATGGTGGGGGCGTTGCGCGGCCCCTTCTGCCAGCCGTGCCCGATCGAGGTCGGAAGGCCGTCCACCCCGCCCAAGCCGACGTTGTGGCAGGTCTGGCACGAGATCAGCCCCGAACTGGACATGCGCGGGTCGAAGAACAGCACCTTGCCCAGTTCGATCTTCTCGGCGGTCAGCGGAACGCCCTCGGGATTGTCCTCGGTCTGCTTGATGGCGGTCATCTTTTCGGGAATCGCCTCGAACACCCCCTTGGCTTCCTCGCGCAGGGCGCCGTTGTCGATGGCTTCAGTCTGCGCCATGACCGGCAGAGCGGACAGGGCAAGACTCGTCGCTGTCAGAAAGGGGACGAGTTTCACGTTGGGCCTCCTTTGGCTTGGTGGGCGCGTTTGGCGATACCCTGCACCACGGCGGCCGGCCTTGCTTTGATCTGGGTCAGATGCCCGCAAGGTTCCGCCTTGTCGGCCCGCGGTTCAACGGCTAATTGCATCAAATGCTGCCGGAAGACCGCCTTGCCCAGATCGTCGCGCGTTTCGAATATCTCGAGGCGCGGCTGCATGCCGGGCCCGCGGCCGAGGAAATCGCCGCGATCAGCCGCGAATATGCCGAGCTGAAGCCGGTGGTGGCGCAGATCGCCGAATGGCGCGCCGCGCAGGCCG
>NZ_JBGOSN010000010.1:21880-121540 GCF_046335115.1 Paracoccus sp. P2
AGGCCGGCCTGCGCGAGGCCGAGGCCCTGCTGGTCGATCCCGAGATGCGCGAACTGGCGCAGGACGAACTGTCGCGCCTGCGCGCCGCGCTGCCCGAGCTGGAACATGCGCTGCGCATCGCGCTGTTGCCGCGCGACGCCGCCGATGCCCGCCCGGCCATCCTGGAGATCCGCCCCGGCACCGGCGGCGAGGAGGCGGCGCTGTTCGCCGGCGATCTGCTGGCCATGTATCGCCGCTTTGCCGAATCGCAGGGCTGGCAGTTCCAGATGCTCGAACTGGCCGAATCCGACCTGGGCGGCGTGCGTGAGGCGGTGGCGCGGATCGAGGGCGAGGGCGTCTTCGCCAAGCTGAAATACGAATCGGGCGTCCACCGCGTCCAGCGCGTCCCCGAGACGGAATCGGGCGGGCGCATCCATACCAGCGCGGCCACCGTGGCCGTGCTGCCCGAGGCCGAGGCGGTGGATATCGACATTCCCGCCAGCGATATCCGCATCGACACCATGCGCGCCAGCGGCGCTGGTGGCCAGCATGTCAACACCACCGATTCGGCAGTGCGCATCACCCATCTGCCGACCGGCATCGTGGTGACCAGTTCGGAAAAGTCCCAGCACCAGAACCGCGCCAATGCCATGGCCGTGCTGCGGGCGCGGCTTTACGACATGGAGCGGTCGCGCGCCGATGCCGAGCGCGCCGCGGACCGCAAGAGCCAGGTCGGCTCGGGCGACCGCTCGGAACGCATCCGCACCTACAACTTCCCGCAGGGCCGGATGACCGACCATCGCATCGGCCTGACGCTCTATGCGCTCGACCGCATCATGCAAGGCGAGATCGGCGAGATCGTGGCGGCGCTGACCGCGCATGACCAGGCCGCGCGCCTGGCCGCGCAGGGCGAGTGATTCCGTGACCGGGGCCGAGGCCCTGCGGCAAGGCGCCGCTCGACTCGCCCAGGCCGGGGTGCCCGGTGCGGCCGAGGATGCCCGGCTGCTTCTGGCCCATGCCCTGGACCTGCCGCGCCACCAGTTGACCGG
Source organism: Paracoccus sp. P2 (assembly GCF_046335115.1). NCBI lineage: Bacteria > Pseudomonadati > Pseudomonadota > Alphaproteobacteria > Rhodobacterales > Paracoccaceae > Paracoccus > Paracoccus sp. P2. Next base: position 22,909 of record NZ_JBGOSN010000010.1, read on the forward strand.
CGTGCTGGCCGCGCCGCTGCCGCCCGAGGCGCTGCGACGTTTCGACGCAGCGCTTGCCGCCCGCGCCGCGCGCCAGCCGGTCAGCCAGATCCTTGGTCGCCGCGCCTTCTGGAAGCACGAGTTCCGCGTGACCCGAGACACGCTCGACCCGCGCCCCGAGACCGAAACGCTGGTCGAGGCGGCGCTGGCGGAACCCTTTGCCTCGGTCCTGGACCTTGGCACCGGCACGGGGGCGATCCTGATCTCGCTTCTGGCCGAACGGCCGGGCACGCGCGGGCTTGGCACCGAAATTTCGCCGGCCGCTCTTGCCGTGGCGCGGGAAAATGCCAAGGTCATGGGGGTTTGCGCGGATTTTCTCGAATCCGACTGGTTTGCCTCGGTCACGGGGCAATTCGACCTGATCGTCTCCAACCCGCCCTATATCGCGCTTGCGGAAATGGCGCAGCTTACGCCCGAGGTGCGGGAATGGGAGCCGCAGCAGGCGCTGACCGACGGGGCGGACGGGCTTTCCGCCTATCGCGCCATCGCCGCCGGGGCGCCCGCGCATCTGGCGCCCGGCGGCCGGCTGATGGTCGAGATCGGTCCCACGCAGGGCGCGGCCGTGGCGGCGCTGATGCGTGCAGCCGGGCTGGCCGAGCCCCGCATCCTGCCCGACCTGGACGGGCGCGACCGGGTCGTCGCCGCCCGAAAGCCGCTTTGATCCGGCAAGGTTCCGCGCCTTTCGCGGGTTTTGACGAAATTTTCGCTTGTAAGCGGCGCTGCGGCGTGTTTATTCGCAATTGTGACGGGGGCGCGCCGCCCACGCACGGGTCAGTCATACTCAGATAACCCAGCCTTTCACTGGTGACGCGGGAGCCGGAGCAAACGCCGCACCTGCGCTGACACCCGCCTTAGGAATGACCCCAACCTCAGCCGGCCCTTGCCGGACATAAACTGACAACAAGCTGATGAGATCATCCAAATCCCGTTCGCGTAACAAGTCGAACCGACAGCGTTCGCTGGGCAATATCGTCAACCGCGTCTTCGATTCCTCGGGCCCCGAGGGCAAGGTGCGCGGCACGCCCCAGCAGATCATCGAGAAATACCTCACGCTCGCCCGCGACGCCCAGCTTTCCAACGACCGGGTGGCCGAGCAGAGCTTTCTTCAACACGCAGAACATTACACCCGCATGCTGGGCGAGGCGCAGCGCGAGCAGGCCGAACGCCAGGGCCACCAGCAGCAGGGGCGCGACGACGATGCCCAGGATGGCAACACCTCGGCCGCGTCCGAGAACGGCAATGGCCAGAACGGTCATCACGGCCACCGCCAGGATCGTCAGGATCGCCACGACCGGCGCGAGGACCGCCGCGACGAGCGTCGCGACGACCGCCGCGAGGAACGCCAGCAGCCCGCCCCCCGCATGGAAGCCCGCGCGGAAGAGCGCGCCCAGCCGGCTGCCGCGCCCATCGATTCCGGGCTGCCGCCGGTGATCACCGCGGACGAGGATGCCGCCGGCCCGGTCGAGACCCCGGAAAGCGCCGCGACCTCTGCCGATGTGCCGGCCGAGCCCGCCGTGGCCCCGGAAGCCTCTGCCGCGATCTCGGCCGAGCCCGCCGCTGCCGAATCGGCCCCGCGCCGCCGCAGCCGCAGCACGACCGCAGCGCCGCGCAGCCGCAAGAAACCGTCCGAAGACGGCGGCAAGGCTCCCGCCGCGAAATCCTCGGGCCGCGGCACCAAGGCGGCGAAGACCCAGCCCGAAAGCGCCTCGGGCGAATGAGGCTCAGCGCGGTGCGGCGGCCAGGCCCCGCGCCAGCGCGCAGAACTGCTCCAGCCCGATCTCTTCCGCGCGGGCGGTGGGGGCGATGCCGGCTTGGACCAGCAGCGATTCGATCTCCGGGTGCAGGCCCTTCAACGAGGCGCGCAGCATCTTGCGGCGCTGGTTGAACCCGGCCGCCACCACCCGGTTCAGCACTGCCGGATCGGCCGGATAGCGCGGCTCGGGCAGGGCGGTCAGGTGGACGACCGCCGAATGCACCTTGGGCGCCGGGACAAATGCCTCGGGCGGCAGGGCCATCACGATCCGCGCCTCGGTCCGCCATTGCGCCAGCACGGCCAGGCGGCCGTAAGCCTTGCCGCCCGGCTGCGCCACGATGCGCTCGGCCACCTCTTTCTGGAACATCAGCGTCAGCGACTGCCAGAAGGGCGGCCATGCGGCCGGCGTCAGCCAGCGGATCAGCAACTCGGTGCCGACATTATAGGGAAGGTTCGCGACGATGCGAATCGGCGGGGACAGATGCGCCAGCGGATCGACCTCCAGCGCATCGCCATGGATCACCTCCAGCCGGCCGGGATAGGCGGCGGCGATCTCGGCCAGGGCGGGCAGGGCGCGGGCGTCCTTCTCGATCGCCAGCACATGCCGCGCACCCTCCGCCAGCAGCCCGCGGGTCAGGCCGCCCGGACCGGGCCCCACCTCGATCACGTCACAGCCCGTCAGGTCGCCGGCCGTCCGCGCGATCTTGGCGGTCAGGTTCAGATCCAGCAGGAAATTCTGCCCCAGCTGCTTCTTCGCCCGCAGATCGTGGCGCGCGATCACCTCGCGCAGCGGCGGCAGCCCGTCGATGGCGCTCATCGCCGGCCCGCCATCTCATGCGCCATGCGCAGCGCCGCGATGACGCTTTGCGCATCGGCGATCCCTTGGCCGGCGATGTCGAAGGCGGTGCCGTGATCGGGCGAGGTGCGCACGAAGGGCAGGCCCAGCGTCACGTTCACGCCCCCGGCGAAATCCAGCGTCTTGATCGGGATCAGCGCCTGGTCGTGATAGGCGCACAGCGCCGCGTCGTAACGCGCCCGTGCCGCCGGATGGAACATGGTATCGGCCGGCAGCGGCCCGCGCAGGTCGAAGCCTTCGCGGCGCAGCCGCTCGATCAGCGGTGCCATCCAGCGCGCCTCCTCGTCGCCCATGACGCCGTTCTCACCGGCATGCGGGTTAAGCCCGGCGATGGCCAACCGCGGCCGGGCCAGGCCGAAATCGCGCCGCATCGCGGCATCGGTGATGCGGATCGCCTGCTCCAGCCGCAGGGGCGTCAGGGCCAGCGGCACCTCGGACAGCGGGATGTGGATGGTCACCGGCACCACCCGGCAGGGCGGCTCGACCGTGGTCGAGGCCAGCATCATCACCACCGGCACGTCGCCGGCCAGATGCGCCAGATATTCGGTATGGCCGGGAAAGCCGAAGCCGGCCCCGCGCTTCAGCGCCTCCTTGTTGATCGGCAGGGTGCAGATGCCGCCCGCCGCGCCCGACAGGGCCAGGTCGACGGCGCGGGCGATGACCTCGACCACCGCGGGCGCATTGGCGGGATCGGGCCGGCCCGGCACCGCCGGCGCCGGGAAATCATGCCGCAGCACTGCCAGCAGGCCCTCGGGCACCGACTCGCCCGGAGCTGCGACCTCGGCCCAGGGGGTTCCTTCGGGGAGATGCCGCGGATCGCCCAGGAACACGAAGGGCACGCCCGAGGCCAGCGCCTTGGGCGCCAGCTCCGGCCCGACGCCCGCCGGCTCGCCGCAGGTCAGGATGATGGGACGGGCTTCAGTCATCTTCTCCGTTTCCCAAATACCCTCTGGGGGTCCGGGGGGCGAAGCGCCCTCGGTGGCGGGGCCGGGGGCTCACGGCCGCCGGATGATCGCATTGGCGCGCAATTCGGCCAGGTAGTTGTCGGCGGCCTGGCCGACCTTGCGGCTGAAGATCTGGTTGCGCATCTCCTCGCGGTCCGGCAGCGCGTCGGGGTCGGGCGCGGCGGCCGTCTCGCCCTCCGCCGTCACCGCCACCGGCGCCTCCGGCGCAGCGCCGGAGGCCAGCAGCGCGGACTGGCGCTTGCACAGCATCAGCAGCTCGGCCGCGCCGCCCTGGCTGACCACCGAGGTTTCGTTGTCGTCCAGCACGGCCAGCCGCAGCGCCTCTGTGGCCGGGATCTGGCCCTGGGACAGGGTCTGGCGCTGGATCTGTTCGGGCGGCAGGCCGCGGGCATGCACGAAAAGATCGGCGCAAGTGTCGGAAAGCGCCGCGATCCGGTTCGCCTCGGCCAGGCTGGCCAGCCGGAAGCGCACGTAATCCAGCACCTGTTCCCTGGCGCCGGGGCGCAGCGTGCCGCGGCTGTCGCGCAGGTAGAACAGCACCACCGCGCCCTCGACGGTCAGGGGCTGGCTGATCTGGCCGGGCTTCATCGACAGGATGATCGGCCGCAGCGAGGGCGGCAGGTTCTCCAGCGGCATCCAGGGCAGCCGCCCGCCTTCCCCGGCCGAGGGCGTGGCCGAATGCCGGCGCGCGGCCGCGGCGAAATCCGCCTCCGAGCGCACGCTCTGGACCAGCGATTCCGCCAGGCCCATGGCCTGCGCCTCCTGGCCGGGCGGGGCGGGGATGATCAGTTCCGACAGCGCGACATGGGTGATGCGCGGCGTCTCCAGCAGGCGCTGCATTTCCTGGTCCAGTTCGGCATCGCTGACCTGGACCTGCGGTACCAGGCGCTGGCGCACCACCTCGCGCCAGACAATGCCGGCGGCGACGAAATCGCGGAAGGTCTGCCGCTCGACCCCGGCCTGGGCCAGGGCGCGGGTGAATTCCTCGACGCCAAGATTGGCGCGGCCGGCGAACTCGGCCAGGCCGGCGTCGATCTGGGCGTCGCTGGCGGCAATGCCCATCTGCTCCGCGGCAAACAGGCGCAGCCGGTCGTCGATCAGCGCCTGCTCGGCCGAGGCGCGGTCGGCATCGGGCGCGCGCAGGATCTGCAGGAAGCGGATGCGCTGCTCCAGCTCATAGCGGGTGACGGCCGAATCGTTGACATAGACCAGCGGCTGGAACGGATTGCCCTGCGCAAAGGCCGGGGCCACCCCGCCTGCTGCCAGCATCGCGGCCATGGCCGCCCCCAGAAGAATTCGCCGCATCAGCTCCCTCGCCGCATGGTTTTGCCGGACATTAGCGCAGGCAGGCGCGGCGCGCCACCGTTCCCGGACCGGGCTTTTGCTGGCCGAAGCCGCCCAGCCGGATACCCAGGTCGAAACGGGTGTCGGGCCGCACCTCGTCCGAAGAGGTAAAGCGCCGCTCGACCGACATTTCGACGGTTATGCATTCATTGCGATATTCCAGGCCCAACTGCGCCTTTTGCGCGCGATCGGCGGTGAAGTCATAGCGCGTCTCGGTCGTGGCCCACCAGCCGGGCGCGACCTGCCAGCCCCCGGCCATGGTCAGTTCCGACACATCCTCGGGCCGGCTTTCGCCCTTGTCCGAATCAAGCCAGAGATAGCCGGCCGAGACCTGCAGGCCCGGCTGGAACCAGCCCAGCCGCAGCTCGTTGCGGCTGATCGAGAAGCCGTCGTCGAACAGCGCCCGGTTGACCAGTGCCAGCCCGTTCATGCCCTGATAGGTGGCCGAGACCAGCCAGTCCGACCGCTTGCCGCCCAGCGGCCCGCCGTCCCAGAATGCCGGGTCCGCCGGGTCGTTTTCGAAGGCCGGATCGGCCTTGTTGCGAAAGACCCGCCCGGCGGTCAGGCCGATCGACCAGCCGGCCGGGTCGATCCGCGTCCAGCCGATGCCCAGATTGGCGCGCCAGCCCGATTCGCGCGCGTCCCAGCCCGGAAAGCGGTTCAGCGCGAACAGGTTGCCCTCGTCGAACTCGATCAGGCGGCTGTCCTCGTTCGGCACCTTGTCCTCGGCATCGCGTTCGGGCGACCAGACCAGCTGCGCCACCGGCTCGACGATATGGGTGACGCCGCCGGAATGGCGGGCCAGGGGCCAGCGCAGCTCGGCGGCCAGCACCGGATCGGTGCGCATCACCCAATCCTCGTAATCGCTGTCCTGGTTGATGCGATAGAAATCGGCATCAAGCCGGGTCTCGACCGTGCCGACCAGCCCGCCGGGCAGGATCGCGCTGCGATACCAGTCCAGCGCGACCGAGCCGCGGGCCATGTCCCGGCCGTCATGATCCGTCGAGGACGCACGGCGATGGGCGTGCAGCGACCATTCCAGGCTGGCGATGCCGCCGATCCGGCCGGGGGTCCAGCGCCGCTTCCACAGCGCATCGGCGACCACCGAGGGGGTGACCTCCTCGGGTTCGTCCTCGCGCAGCGATTCGTAATTGCCGATCCGGGCCATCATCATGCGGTCGCGGCGCACGCGGTCCAGCGTCAGTCCGCTCCACAGCCGGTCGGCGTTGGAGATGTCGTAATCCAGCAGATAGGCGCGGTTGCTGGCCATCTGGATCTGCAGGCCCAGCATGTAGCCGCGCGGCAGCTCGAACCGTGCGCCGCCGAACAGATAGCCGCGGGTCTCGCCCTCCTCGATGTCGTCGCGCGAGATGGCGCCGTTCCATTCCATCGCGCCGTTGCTGAAGGCCTGGCGATAGCGCAGCTCCAGCGTACGGGTGCGCGACAGCGCGACATAGGGCGTCAGCGTGACGTCGGCATGATCGCCCAGCGTGACGAAATAGGGCAGCTTGATGCCGAAACCCAGCCCCGAGGTGGTGCGGAATTGCGGCCGCAGGAATCCGGTCATGCGCTCGACGCTGGGATCGGGCGCGGTCAGCCAGGGCAGGCTGGCGATGGGCAGGCCAAGCGCGCGAAACTGCGGGCGGTCGAAATGCAGCTTCTGCGTGCGCGCGTCATGGGTGATGGCTCGGGCGCGGATTTCCCACAGCGGGATCGGGTTCTCGGCACAGATCTGGCAGCTGGAGGCGACGACATTGTCCAGCCGGGTGACGGCGCCGTTCTCGCTGCGGCGCATCTCGCGCGCGGCCATCTGCATCTCGCGCGCCAGCACCAGCCGGGCGCCGCGCAGGATGCCGTCCTGCATGTTCGGGTCCAGCTGGGCGCTGTCGGCGATCAGGATGGTTTCCTGGGGCGTGCCGGCGCGGGCGGGTTCGGTCAGGTGGATCGGCCCCTCGATCACCGCCGTCCCGCTTGCGTTGTCATAGACCACGCGCGAGGCGATTAGCCGCGCGCCGCGATACCAGATCACCACCCCGCCCGAGGCGGTCAGCCGGTTGTCCGCGCCCAGCGTCACCTGATCGGCCAGCAGCGTGGCCGGGCTGCCCGCGCCCTCGCCATCGCCGCCGGCGATGCGCAGGCTGCCGGGCCGTGCGGCGAGGCTGGGCGTATGCGACGCCTCGGTGCCGTCGGCGAAGCGGGCGGTGCCGTCGGGGCTTTCGGTCGGGGCCAGCGCCGGGCCGTCGGGGCCCTGCGGCACCTCGTCGGGCTGGTTATAGACCGGCAGGGTCTGGCCCTCGGGCGTCAGGCTCTGCCCCGGGGCCATGCCGGGCAGCAGGACCGCCAGCAGCGCGGCGCTGGCCGTTTTCGCAGTCTTCCGTCCCCTGTGGCCACGCGCCATCAACCGTCCTCCAGCCGCAAGAGTGCCCCCAAGGCGAAAAGCAGCGCCACGATGGGCGGCGCCCAGCCGGCCAGGGCCGGCGGGATGCCGCCATTGTCGCCCAGCACCTGCGCCAGATTGCGCAGGAAGAACAGGGCGATGCCGCAGCCGAAGGCCCCCAGCACCAGAAGCCCCATCCGGCGCCCGCGCATATGGCGCATGGCGAAGACCGCCGCGATGGCGATCATGGCCGCCATCAGCAGCGGCCGGGCCAGCTCCATCTGGAACCAGACCTTGTGCCGCTGGGCGGAAAAGCCCGCCCGCTCCAGTCCCTTGATGAAGGCCGGCAACTGCCAGACCGGAATCGCCTCGGGCCGGCCGAAACTGTCGCGGATGCGGGCGGCGGTCAGGTCGGTCGGCAGTTCCAGCCGCGGCGCGGTGCGGGCCATCGCCTCGGGGTTTGGCTGGGTCAGCGGCCATTCCTTGGTGTCAGTCAGTTCCCACGCCCCCTGGGTCAGCCGCGCCGTGGCGGCGTCGATGCGCCGGGTCGGCCCGATCTGGGGCGAATAGACCGTGAAGGTCGCGTCATAAAGCGTCGTGGCATCGGGGCTGGCGCGGCTGGCGCGGATGACGACCTGGCCCGCGGTCTCGGTCCCGTTCGCGCCGGGCGCGGGCAGGGCCTGGCGCAGCCAGACCGCATTGTCGCCGACGCTGACGGTCTGGCCGCCGCCGCTGCGCATCTGCGCGACCGCGTCGTCATAGCGTTTCGTGGTCGCCGCCACCATCGGGTTCAGCACCGCGACCGCCAGCATCCCGGCCAGCGCAGCGGTGATCGCCGGGGCGCAAAGCACCCGGATGCCCGAACGCCCCGAGGCCCGGATCGCGACCAGTTCCGACGTGCGCGACAGGCCCAGAAACAGCGCGATCCCCGCCAGCACCGTGATGAGCGGCAGGATGGAATAGAAGCTGGCGGTGATGTTCAGCAGCGACAGGCCCGCGGCGCCCGAAAGCCCGATATTCTCGTCCGAGAAGCGGCGGATCTGCTCGACGATGTCGATCAGGAACAGGATGGCGCCGAAGATCGCCGCGATCATCACCAGCATGCGCAGGAAGCGCCGCGCGACATAGGTGGACAGGATCATGCCGCGCCCCCTTTCGCCGCCCTGGGCTTCGGGCTGCCGCGCAGCCGCCGCGGCCGGGCGGCAAGCCACAGCACCGCGGCGCAGATCGCCGCCCCGGCCAGGGGCGAGACATAGATCAGCGGCCAGCGCGCGGCATTGCCGGCGACCTGGTTCTCGGCCGCGGTGCCGAGGAACTGCACCACGATCAGCGCCACCACCGCCCAGATCACCTGCCGCCAGACGCCGAAGCGGCTGAAGCCGCCCAGCAGCAGCATGCCAAAGCCCAGCAGCGCCGCCACCGGCGCCTGGAAGGGCTTGGCCAGCCGCTCATGCGCCTCGGCCAGGGCGCGGTCGGGGGTGGCGCCGGTCGCGGCCAGCAATTCCGGGTCGGGGTCCATCAGCCGCAGCGTCGAATAGGCGCGCAGGTCGCGCTTGCGGCTCGCCCCGGTGTCGATCAGGCTGCCCAGGTCATAGGCCAGTTCGGAAAACCGCGTCACCGACAGGCTTTGCCGGTCGCCGGCATGGCGCAGATCCTGCACCATGCCCTGCATCATCACCAGCCGCGGCCCCTCGTCGGTCCTGACCAGCAGCGCCTCGGCCGCGGTATAGGTGGTCTGGCTGCCGGGGTCGCGGGCGTCTTCAAGAAAGAAATCAACCAGCCGCCCGTCCGCCGCGATGTCGCGGATGTAAAGCGTGACGCCCTGCGCCGGATACTGGAACGAGCCGGCGCGCAGGAATTGCGCGGTGACGTTCTGCGCGATCTCGGCCTGGCGGTCGGCCAGCCGCCCGCGCGCCATCGGCACCACGGCATGGACGAGCAGCGCCACCATCAGCCCGACCAGCACGCCGAAGACCAGCACCGGCCGCGCCAGCCGCCAGGGCGAGATGCCGGTCGCCTGCATCGCCACCAGCTCCGATTCCGAGGCCAGGCGGTTGGTGCCATAGGCGCTGGCCGCGAAGGCCGCGATGGGCAGCACGACCGAGATCACCAGCGGCAGGGTCAGCGCCGTGAATTCCAGCACCACCAGCGCGGTCTGCCCGTCCGAGATCAGCTGCTCGAACAGCGAGACGGCGCGGTTGATCCAGTAGACCGACACCAGCACCAGCGCAAAGAACCCGAACAGGGTCATAAGTTGCGACAGGATGTAGCGGTCGATGCGGGGCATGGGGGCTTTCGCGGGCTCGGACCCCGCCTGATTAGCCGTTGCGCGGGCGTTGGGAAAGCCCCGGCTCTGGTCAAGCCGCGCGGGCGTGACTAGTTTCCGCCAGGACGGAGCAACGCGAGGGGGCAGGACCATGACTCATCCAGTCGAAATTTCCTTTACGGCGACGGATGTCGCGGGGCTGGCCGAGCGGCCCGGCCGCATCGCCATCCTGGTGCCCAAGACCGGGCGGCTGCCCGCCGGCCTGCCGCGCGCCACGCGCGAGGCGGTGGGGCGGGCCTTCGCATCCGAGGCCTGGAAGGCGGTCAAGCCCGGCAAGGCGCTGGAGCTGGCCTTTCCCGCCGGGCTGAAGGCGGAATCGTTGCAGATCGTGCTGCTGCCGTCCGGCGCCGACGTGGCGACGTCGCGGGCGGCGGGTGCCAGCATCGGCGCCCGGCTGGGCAAGGCCGATACCCTGGTGCTGGCCGGCAACCATGCGCGCGCCGCCGAGGTGGCGCTGGGGCTGGCGCTGCGGGCCTATGACTTCTCGGCCTACAAGACGAAGAAATCCGGCAATGGCGCCGCCGCCGAGGGCGAGACCCCGGCCGAGCCCGCCGCGACCACCAGCCACACCGGCGCGCCCCAGGATGCGCGGCTCTCGGATGCGGCAGGCACCGACGAGCCGGCGTCCGGGCCGGCTCAGGGCGCCACGCCGCGCGGCCGGGTGATCTTCATGCACCAGGATCCCGAGGCGCTGGCCCGCGCGGCCACCGACGGCGCCGCCCTGGCCGAGGGCGTGTTCTTCACCCGCGACCTGGTGAACGAGCCCGCCAATGTGCTGACCACCAGCGATTTCGCCGACCGGCTGCTGGCCATGCGCGAGCTGGGCCTGGAGGTCGAGGTGCTGGAGGAGGATGAGCTGGCCAGGCTGGGCATGCGGGCGCTGCTGGCCGTGGGGCAGGGGTCCGAGAGCCCCTCCAAGGTCGTGGTCATGCGTTGGAACGGCGGCGGTGATGCCGCGCCGCTGGCGCTGGTCGGCAAGGGCGTGGTCTTCGACACCGGCGGCATCTCGATCAAGCCCGCCGCCGGCATGGAGGAGATGACCATGGACATGGGCGGTGCGGGCGTGGTCGCCGGCGTCATGCGGGTGCTGGCGCTGCGCCGGGCCAAGGCCAATGTCGTGGGTCTGGTTGGCCTGGTCGAGAACATGCCCGACGGCCGCGCCCAGCGTCCGGGCGACATCGTGCGCTCGATGAAGGGCGACACGATCGAGGTGATCAATACCGATGCCGAGGGCCGGCTCGTGCTGGCCGATGTGCTTTGGTATGCGCAGCAACGCTTCAAGCCCGCCGCCCTGGTCGATCTGGCGACGTTGACCGGCGCCGTCATCATCGCGCTGGGGCACGAGAATGCCGGGGTATTCTCGAATGACGACGCCTTCGCCACGGCGGTGCTGAATGCCGCCAAGGCCGAGGGCGAGGGCGCCTGGCGGCTGCCGCTGGGCCCGGCCTATGACAAGCTGATCGATTCGCGCCTGGCCGACATCAAGAACACCGGCGGGCGTGCCGCCGGCTCGATCACCGCGGCGCAGTTCCTGCAGCGTTTCGTGGGCGAGGGCATGCCCTGGGTGCATCTGGACATCGCCGGGGTGGCGCTGCCGCCCGCCGAGACCGGGCTGGCGCCCAAGGGGGCATCCGGCTGGGGCGTGATGACGCTGGACCGGCTGGTGCGCGACCGCTTCGAGAAGCAGGGCTGATGGGCTCGGCCCTGTTCTACCACCTGACGCGCTCGGGTCCGGCGCAGCTCTTGCCGATGCTGATCGGCAAGAGCCTGCAAGCGGGCTGGCGGGTCGAGCTGCGGGGCAGGGACCGGGCGCGGCAGGTGGTGCTGGACGAGAGGCTGTGGCTGGACGAGGGCTTCCTGCCGCATGGCCTGGCCGGCGGGCCGCATGACGCCCGCCAGCCGGTGCTGCTGACCGTCGAGGGCCAGGCGGCCGTCAATGCCCCGCGCTGCCTGATCGCGCTGGACGGGGCCGCGGTCTCGGGCGCGGAATGCCTGGCGCTGGAACGCGCCTGCATCGTCTTCGACGGCAATGATCCAGAGGCATTGGAACGCGCCCGGACGCAATGGCGGGCGCTGAAGGCCGAGGATATCGCTGCGGAATACTGGTCCGAGGCCGGCGGCCGCTGGGAGCGCAAGCAGTAGGGCGGGGCCGGAAGTTCCCGAACCCCTCGGCGGGTCATCGCCGCTGTCCCGCTTGCCCGGCCGCGGGCTCGAGGAACGGGGTGCAGGGGTGGGAAAGCATCCCCTCGATCTCGCCGCCACAAGGTCGCGCCAGAGACAGGCGGCGGCCGCTTCCAATGGGCGCGATTCACGCGACGCGCCGGAAATCGCGGCGCTTCCTGCCGCAGAGGTCGTCGCAGAGCTCCGGGCGGCGTCCTGCCCCGGAACCGGCTCGAAAGCGGGTTTGCGGGCGGCCCCGCTTGCGCTTTCAGGCCGCCTGTCGGCAACCGCGCCACAGCGTCGGCAGGCTTGCGGGAATGACCCGGTAACTGCGGCCCGGCGCGCATCGACTGCACCGGCAGGCCCTGCAATGCAGGAACTTTCTGGGTCTGAGGGAATGAGATGGTGCTGCGAGAGAGGATTGAACTCTCGACCTCTCCCTTACCAAGGGAGTGCTCTACCACTGAGCTACCGCAGCGCCGTGGACGGGGCTTTAGACCGACTGTGCCGGGGGTGCAAGAGGGAAGATCGGGAAAAATGCATTTCGCCGATCGTTGCCGATCGCCGTGCGGCCAGGGCGCCGCCGCTGGACGCAAGCCGGCAAGGACGCTAACAGAAAGCCATGACAAGGACACCCCGCGATCCCCAGGACGACACACGCGAAGCGCGGCTCAAGGCGGCGCTGCGGGCCAATCTTGCGCGACGCAAGGCGCAGGGGCGCGCTCGGGCCGGGACGGCGCAAGAAACCACGAACGAGCAGCACGGGTCGGAGATGCCGCCAAGCAGGCAAGTGCCCGGAAACGAGGAATAGATGGACCAGATCATTGTAAGGGGGAACGGGCCGCTCAAGGGCGAGATCCCGATCGCCGGGGCCAAGAACGCCTGCCTGGCGCTGATGCCGGCGACCCTGCTGACCGACCAGCCCTTGACGCTGACCAATGCGCCGCGGCTGTCGGACATCCGCACCATGACCGCGCTTCTGCAATCGCTTGGGGCCGAGGTCGCCAGTCTTCAGGACGGGCAGGTGCTGGCGCTGTCGAGCCACGACCTGACCAGCCACCGCGCCGATTACGACATCGTGCGCAAGATGCGCGCCTCGATCCTGGTGCTGGGGCCGATGCTGGCGCGGGACGGCCATGCCGAGGTCTCGCTGCCCGGCGGCTGCGCCATCGGGGCGCGGCCCGTGGACCTGCACCTGCGCGCGCTGGAGGCGATGGGGGCGGAGCTCGACCTGCGCGAGGGCTATGTCCATGCCAAGGCGCCTTCGGGCGGGCTCAGGGGCGCGGTGATCGACTTTCCGCTGGTCTCGGTCGGCGCGACCGAGAACGCGCTGATGGCGGCGACGCTGGCCCGCGGCACCACCGTCATCAACAATGCCGCGCGCGAGCCCGAGATCGTGGACCTGGCCGAATGCCTGCGTCGCATGGGCGCGCAGATCGAGGGCGAGGGAACCTCGACCATCACCGTCGAGGGCGTGCAGGCGCTGGGCGGCGCCACGCATCCGGTGGTGACGGACCGGATCGAGCTGGGCACCTACATGCTGGCCCCGGCGATCTGCGGCGGCGAGGTCGAATGCCTGGGCGGCCGCATCGATCTGGTCGCCGCCTTCTGCGAGAAGCTGGACGAGGCCGGCATCGAGGTGGTCGAGACGGCGCGCGGGCTGAAGGTCGCGCGCAAGAACGGCCGTATCCGCGCGGTCGACGTGGTGACAGAGCCCTTCCCCGGTTTCCCGACCGACCTGCAGGCGCAGATGATGGCGCTGCTTTGCACCGCCGAGGGCACCTCGGTCCTGGAGGAGAAGATCTTCGAGAACCGCTTCATGCATGCCCCGGAGCTTGCGCGCATGGGCGCCCGGATCGAGGTGCATGGCGGCCACGCCACCGTCCATGGCGTCGAAAAGCTGCGCGGCGCCCCGGTGATGGCGACCGACCTGCGCGCCTCGGTCAGCCTGATCCTCGCCGGGCTCGCCGCCGAGGGCGAGACCATCGTCAGCCGGGTTTATCACCTCGACCGCGGCTACGAGAAGGTGGTGCGCAAGCTGCGCGGCGTCGGCGCCGATATCGAACGCATCAAGGAGGTTCCCGCCGATGGCTGACGCCCGTTTCACCGATGCCGATCCCGCGCCGCTGGCGCTTATGGCCGGCGACGCCGACGACCTGACCGTGATCTCGACGCTGGTGCAGGACGCGATCCTGCCGGTGACCGAGATCGTCTATGATGGCCGACACCGGCAACTGGCGCTGCTCCTGAACCGTTTCCGCTGGGAGGATGCCGATCTCGCCCGCCGCGACGGCCGCCCCTATGAACGGGTGCGCGCGGTACTGCTGGTCTCGGACGTGCGGCGGGTGCAAAGCGACGGGATCGACCGCACGGACAAGGACCTGATCCTGGAACTTCTGACCCTGACATGGCAGGCGGGCGAGGACGGCACCGGCCTGCTGCTTCTGCAGTTTGCCGGCGACGGCACACTGGCTGTCGAAGCAGAGTGCCTGAATGTCGAACTGCGCGACGTGACGCGGCCTTATATCGCCCCCTCGCGCCGCGCGCCGCAGCATCCAGACAGTTGATCCGGCGAATCTTCCCGGTCCGGCACACTGCCGGTCGCCAGGTCGCATGGGTATTTGAGGAACGAAGAAGGCCACCTGACTTCTCTGTTCCCCAAATACCCGAATTCGGCCCTGCAACCGGCGCTGAACGGGCTGGTTCGGTGCTGCCATAGCCGCTTGAGCCCCCTGGCCCTTGCCGCTAACAAGGTCGGGTCATTGAAGGCCTGACCCATGCCCATCCATCTTTCGACCGCCCAGCCCGATTTCGCCGAACGCTTCGCCGCGCTTCTGTCCATGAAGCGCGAGGATGCGGCCGATGTGAACGATGCCGTGGCCGCGATCATTGCCGATGTGCGCGACCGGGGCGATGCGGCGCTGGTCGAGCTGACCGGGCGTTTCGACCGCCTGGCGCTGACGCCGGAGACGCTGGCCTTCTCGAAGGAGGAGATTGCCGCGCAGACGGCGCAGGTCTCGGCCGAGGATCGCGCCGCCCTGGCCATGGCTGCAAGCCGCATCCGTGCCTATCATGCCCGGCAGATGCCCGAGGATCTGAGCTGGACCGATCCCGAGGGCGCGACGCTCGGCTGGCGCTGGACGCCGGTCTCGGCCGCCGGGCTTTATGTGCCGGGCGGGCAGGCGAGCTATCCTTCCTCGGTGCTGATGAATGCCATTCCCGCGCGGGTGGCGGGGGTCGAGCGGCTGGTGGTCTGCGTGCCGACGCCCGGCGGCGCGGTGAACCCGCTGGTGCTGCTGGCGGCCGAGCTTGCCGGGGTGGACGAGATCTATCGCATCGGCGGCGCGCAGGCGATTGCCGCCATGGCCCACGGCACCGAGACCATCCGGCCGGTGGACAAGATCACCGGGCCGGGGAACGCCTATGTCGCGGCGGCCAAGCGGCAGGTCTTCGGCCGCGTCGGCATCGACATGATCGCCGGCCCCTCGGAGGTGCTGATCATCGCCCAGGGCGCGCAGAACCCGGAATGGCTGGCCTTGGACCTGCTCGCGCAGGCCGAGCATGACGCCGATGCCCAGTCGATCCTGGTCACGCCGGACGAATCCCTGGCCCGCGCCGTGGTGGCCGAGGTTGAGCGCATCCTGCCGACCCTGCCGCGCGCCGAGGTGGCGGGGGCGAGCTGGCGTGACTATGGCACGGTGATCGTGACGCGCGATCTCGACGAGGCGGCGGCATTGTCGGACCGGCTGGCGCCCGAGCATCTGGAGCTTTGCGTCGACGATCCCGAGGCGCTGGCGCAAAAGACCCGCCATGCCGGGGCGATCTTCCTGGGCGGCTGGACGCCCGAGGCGGTGGGCGATTACGTCAGCGGCCCCAACCACGTCCTGCCGACGGCGCGCTCGGCGCGGTTCTCGTCCGGCCTGTCGGTGATGGATTTCCTCAAGCGCAGCACCATCGCCCGGCTTTCACCCGAGGCGCTGGGGGCGATCGGCCCCGCGGCGGTGCGGTTGGCTGAATCCGAGGGGCTTTCGGCGCATGGCCGCTCGGTCTCGGCGCGGCTGGCGGTCCTGAACGGGGGGCAAGGATGAGTCAGTCCGCCAACAGGCTGTGCCGGATCGACATCGACGACAGCGCGCTGCCCCCTCCCACGCCCGAGATCGAACAGGACCGCCGCGTCGCGGTCTTCGACCTGCTCGAGGACAACAGCTTCACCCTGCCCGGCCGTGAGGGGCAGGCGGTTCCCGCCGGTCCCTATGCCCTGGCCCTGGCGGTGCGCGAGAAGCGGCTGGTCTTCGACATCGCGACCGAATCGGGCGACAAGGTGGCGGAGTTCCACCTGTCGCTGGGCCCGTTCCGGCAGACGGTCAAGGATTACTTCCAGATCTGCACCAGCTATTTCGATGCGGTCAAGCGCCTGCCTCCGGCGCAGATCGAGGCGATCGACATGGCCCGTCGCGGCATCCATAACGAAGGGGCCCGCACCTTGCAGGAGCGGCTGGAAGGCAAGGCCGAGGTCGACATAGACACCGCCCGGCGCCTGTTCACCCTGATCTGCGCGCTCGTTCCGGAGTGATTCGTGGCCGGACCGATTCCCCATTCGGTGCTGTTCTGCTGCGACCACAACGCCATCCGTTCCCCCATGGCCGAGGGGATGATGAAGAAATTCTACGGCCGCGCTGCCTATGTGCAATCGGCCGGTGTCAGGAACGACATGGAAATCGACGGCTTTGCCATCGCCGTCTGCAAGGAGATCGGGGTCGAGCTTTCCACCCATCGCGCGCGATCCTTCGAGGAAATGAAGGCCTGGGGGGACGATCTGACCAGTTTCGACCTGGTGATCGCGCTGTCCCCGGCCAGCCAGAGGCAGGCCCTTGAACTGACGAGGGTTTCTCATCTGGACGTGGAATATTGGCCGATCATGGACCCCAGCGGCCTGGCCGAGGGGCGCGAGGCGAAGCTGGCGCTTTACCGCGGCGTGCGCGACCAGATTCGCAAGCGGATGATCGAGCGGTTCGGCCCGCCGACCGAATGCTGAAGAAAACTGGCGCGTGCTAACGGAATCTTAGCCTATTGGCGCAATCCTGCCGGAAATCCTTTGCAGGAGTTATCCGGGATGACCCAAATCCAGCGGCTTCACCACGATCTCGAATGGGCGATGCGGGCGATGGGCTCGCATCGCGCGGTGCTGATCCTCGACCGGGCCGGCCATATCGTCGCGGTGAACCAAAGCTACCTGGGCATGTGCGGCTATCGGCGCGAGGAGTTGGTCGGTCGCCCCGTGGTGATGCTTCTGGACCCCGCGGACTGGGTGCCGGACCGGATCCGGCGCATGCTCGGGATGCCGGATGGGTGCGAGGCGCGGCTCCATCATCTGGTGCAGGTCGCCAAATCCGGCCGGCGCTTTCGGGTCGATGCCCGGATCTGTCCGATTCGGGACGACGGGGGCCGGGTCTGCCTGACGGTGCTGTTCCTGCGCGAGCCGGTGGAGGAGGCGGGGTCGCAGCGCCCGGCCCTGCCGCGTATCGCAGGCATGGGGCAGGTCATCCCGCTGCCGCGGCACCGGCCTGCCTGGCCGCGTGCGCGGCCAGGCCGATCCGGCTGGTCTGGCACCGACATGGCCCTGTGCGCCCCGGCGCGCCGCGACCATTGACGCCGGCCGGGCGCGGGGGACGAAACTGGCAGGAGGTCAGACGACGACCGCGGCGCCCTCGGTGGCGGGGCCGACATTGCGGCGGAAAGCGGCGAAAAGCTCGCGCCCTAGCCCCTCGGCGGAAGGCGAGGGGTCATGCGTGATCGCCGGCCGGTCCTCGAAGCCGGGGGCCAGGCAGGTCAGCGTGCCGGCCACCGCGTCGAGCCGGACGGGATCGCCGTCGCGCAGCCGCGCCAGCGGCCCGCCATCCGCCGCCTCGGGCGAGATATGGATCGCCGCGGGAACCTTGCCCGAGGCGCCGGACATGCGGCCGTCGGTGACCAGGGCCACCCGCAGCCCGCGGTCCTGCAGCACGGCCAGCGTCGGGGTCAGCGAGTGCAGTTCGGGCATGCCGTTGGCACGCGGGCCCTGGAAGCGGACGACGACCACCACGTCCTCGGTGAACTCGCCGCGCTTGAAGGCGGCCTTGACCTCTTCCTGGTCGGAAAACACGCGCGCCGGCGCCTCGATGACATGGCGCTCCGGCGCCACGGCCGAGACCTTGATGACGCCGCGGCCCAGGTTGCCCGACAGCTGCTTCAGCCCGCCGGTGGCGGCAAAGGGACTGGCGGCCGGGCGCAGGATCTTGTCGTTCAGCGTCTGGCGCGCGCCCTCGACCCATTCGATCCGGCCGTCCTTCAGTTTCGGTTCGCTGGCATAGGCGCCAAGCCCGCCGCCGGCGATGGTGCGCACGTCATCATGCAGCAGCCCCGCCTCCAGCAACTGGCCGATCATGAAGCCAAGGCCGCCCGCGGCGTGGAAATGGTTCACGTCGGCCAGGCCGTTGGGATAGACGCGGGCCATCAGCGGCACGGTTTCGGACAGGTCGTGGAAATCTTCGAGATCCAGGATCACCCCGGCCGCCCGCGCCATCGCCGGCAAGTGCAGCACCAGGTTGGTCGAGCCGCCGGTGGCCATCAGCCCGACGATGCCGTTCACGAAGGCGCACTCGTCCAGCACCTCGCCCGCCGGCAGGTAGTCGTTGCCCAGCCGGGTGATCGCGGCCACGCGCTGGACCGCGGCGCTGGTCAGCGCCTCGCGCAGCGGCGTGTTCGGATTGACGAAGCTGGAACCGGGCAGGTGCAGGCCCATGAACTCCATCAGCATCTGGTTGGTGTTCGCCGTGCCGTAGAAGGTGCAGGTGCCCGGCGCGTGATAGCTGGCCATCTCGGCCGCCATCAGCGCCTCGCGCCCGACCTCGCCGGTGGCGAATTGCTGGCGGACCTTGGATTTCTCGTCATTGGGCAGACCCGAGGGCATGGGCCCGGCCGGCACGAAGACCGCCGGGATATGGCCGAAGGTGGCGGCGGCGATGATCAGCCCCGGCACGATCTTGTCGCAGACGCCCAGGTAAAGCGCCGCATCGAAGACGTCATGCGTCAGCGCCACGCCCGAGGCCAGCGCGATCACGTCGCGCGAGAACAGCGACAGTTCCATCCCCGGCCGGCCCTGCGTGACGCCGTCGCACATCGCCGGTACGCCGCCCGCGACCTGCGCCGTGGCGCCCGCCGCATGGGCGGCCTGGCGGATCAGGTCGGGATAACGCTCATAGGGCTGATGGGCCGAGAGCATGTCGTTATAGGCGGTGACGATGCCGATATTGGGCTTGCGGGTGGTGGCGAAATCCGCCTTGTCGGGCATGGCGGCATAGGCATGGGCCTGGTTGCCGCAGGACAGATGCGCGCGGCGCGGCCCCGCCTCGGCGGCGCGGGCGATCTTGGCCAGATAGGCGCTGCGGCTATGGATCGAACGCTCGCGGATGCGGTCGGTCACCCGGTCAATGGTGGCGTGCAGGGTCATGGCTCGCTTCTCCTTTGGCACCAATGTAGCCTGTTAGCGGTAACATTGCAACCGGCCTGCTCTTGCCCGCGGGCGCTTGCCGTGGCAATCCTGCGCCGTTTTGCACGAGGCCGCCATGACCGCCGATCTGCCCATCATCCGATTGCGCCCGAAATCCAAGCCCCAGGCGATCCGCCACGGCTTTCCCTGGATCTTTGCCGACGAACTGGTCACGGACCGGCGAACGCGCGCCATTCCGCCCGGCAGCTTTGCCGTGCTGGAAGATGCCGAGCGCCGGCCGCTGGGGCTGGTCACGGTGAACCCCGATTCGCGGATCATCGCCCGCGTCATGGACCCCGACCCGCAGGTGCGGATCAGCCGCGGCTGGATCGCCGCGCGGCTGCACCGGGCACTGGCGCTGCGCGAACGGCTGTTCGATGCGCCATTCTACCGGCTGGTCCATGCCGAGGCCGACGGGCTGCCCGGCACCATCATCGACCGTTTCGGCGATGCCGCGGTGATCCAGCCCAACGCCGCCTGGGCCGAGCGCATGGTCGAAGACATCGCCGCGGCGCTGCGCGAGGTTGCCGGCGTCTCGACCGTGATCCTGAACGGGCAGGGGCGCGCACGCGGGTTGGAGGGCCTGCCCGAGCGGACCGAGATCCTGTCGGGCGCCGTCGACGGCCCCGTCGAGGTGCCGATGAACGGCGCGATCTATCTGGCCGACCTGGTGCAGGGGCAAAAGACCGGGCTGTTCTATGACCAGCGCCCCAACCATGCCTTTGCGCAGCGGCTGGCGCAGGGCCAGCGCGTGCTGGACGTGTTCTCGCATGTCGGCGGCTTCGGCCTTGCCGCGCTGGCGGTGGGGGCGGTCCATGCCACCTGCATCGACGGCTCGGCCGCGGCGCTGGATCTGGCGCGGGGCGGCGCGCGCGCCATGGGCGCCGAGTCGCGGCTGGCCACCCGCCAGGGCGACGCCTTCGAGCAGATGGAGGCGCTGGCCGCCGAGGGTGCGCAGTTCGACCTGGTGATCTGTGATCCGCCGGCCTTCGCGCCCTCGAAACCGGCGCTGGAGGCGGGCCTGCGCGCCTATGAGCGGGTGGCGAAGCTGGCCGCGCCCCTGGTCGCACCGGGCGGCTATCTGGGCCTGTGTTCCTGCAGCCACGCCGCCGATCTGGCCGCATTCCGCAATGCCAGCGCCCGCGGCATCGGCCGGGGCGGGCGGCGGATGCAACTGCTGCATACCGGCCAGGCCGGCCCGGACCATCCGACGCTGCCCCAGCTGGCCGAGACCGGCTATCTCAAGGCGCTGTTCTTCCGGCTGGACGGATGAAGGCGGTCCTGGACGCCTGCGTGCTGTTCCCGACCGTGCTGCGGGAAATCCTGATCGACACGGCGGCGGCGGGGCTGTTCCAGCCGGCCTGGTCGCGCCGCATCCTGGACGAATGGCGCCACGTCGCCACCCGCCAGGGCGCCGAGGCCGGGGCCGAGATCGCGCTGCTGCAGGCGCGTTTTCCGCAGGCCCTGGTCGAGCCGGGGCAGGGGGGATTCGGCCTCGACCTGCCCGACCCGGCCGATCGGCATGTGGTGGAATGCGCGCTGGCCGCCGGGGCAGCGGCGATCGTCACCGCGAATCTGCGCGACTTTCCGCGCGGCGCGCTGGCATCGGTCGGGTTGCGGGCGATTCATCCCGACGAGTTCCTGCGCGACCTCTATCTGCGGGCGCCGGACCCCGTCCTGGCCGCGGTCCAGGCGACCGAGGCGCGCGCCCGCGCCGCCGGCGGCGACATGACCCGCAAGGAACTGATGCGCCGTGCCCGCCTGCCGCGCCTGGCCAAGGCCATCGCGCGTCTTGATACAACCCAGGCCGCGCCCTTCCCGTGGCCTGGCGCAACCCCGCGGGAACCGAACTGAAAGGGGACGGATTTGAAGGACTTGATGTTACCGCTAACATCAGCTAATCGGCAGATCAGCGATGAGGAGGCAGCGATGGTTTCACGCATCATTCCGGTTGAGGATTTCGACCTGGTGATCTTTGGTGCTACCGGCGACCTGGCCCGGCGCAAGATCGTGCCGGGCCTGTATCGCCGCTTCGTGGCCGGGCAGGTGCCGGCCAGCGCGCGCATCATCGGCGCGGCCCGCACCCGCCAGGACGACGAGGCCTTCCGCGCCGAGATGCGCGCAGCGATCGAGGAATTCATCGGCCCCGGCCAGGACCAGGCGCAGCTTTCGGCCTTTCTGGACATGCTGGGCTATGTCGCCATCGACGCGCGCGGCACCGATGGCTGGGCCGAACTCAAGGCGCGGGTGCGGCCGGGGGTGGTGCATGCGTTCTATTTCTCGGTGGCGCCGGCGCTGTTCGGCGACATTGCCGAACGCCTGGCCGGCAACGGCATCGCGGATGCGGACAGCCGCATCGTGGTCGAAAAGCCTTTCGGCCGCGACCTTGCCACCGCGCGCGCGCTGAACGCGACGCTGGCCCGGCATTTCGACGAGAACCAGATCTATCGGATCGACCATTACCTGGGCAAGGAAACCGTCCAGAACCTGATGGCGGTGCGCTTCGCCAATATCCTGTTCGAACCCTTGTGGAACGCGCAATATGTGGACCATGTCCAGATCACCGTGGCCGAGACGGTGGGCGTGGGCGGGCGCGGCGAATATTACGACCATTCCGGCGCCATGCGGGACATGGTGCAGAATCACCTGATGCAGCTTCTGTGCCTGATCGCCATGGAGCCGCCCTATCATTTCGACCCCGATGCGGTGCGCGACGAAAAGCTCAAGGTGATCCGTGCGCTGGAACCGCTCGCGGCCGAGGACATCGTGCGCGGCCAGTACATGGCCGGCCCCGATGGTCCCGGTTATCTGGAGGATGCCGAGAATCCGCTCTCGCGCACCGAAAGCTTCGTGGCGCTGAAGGTGCGGATCGCCAACTGGCGCTGGACCGGCACGCCCTTCTACCTGCGCACCGGCAAGCGGCTGCGCGCCCGCACCAGCGAGATCGTCGTGACCTTCAAGGAGCCGCCGCATTCGATCTTCGACGACGGCGGCACGCACAAGGCCAACCAGCTTGTCATCAAGCTGCAACCGAACGAGGGCATGCACCTGACCGTGATGATCAAGGAGCCGGGGCCGGGCGGCATGCGCCTGGTGCAGGTGCCGCTGGACATGAGCTTTGCCGATGCGCTGGGGGCCGAAGGCTCGGACATGCCCGACGCCTATGAGCGGCTGATCATGGACGTGATCCGCGGCAACCAGACCCTGTTCATGCGCGGCGACGAGGTCGAGGCCGCCTGGGCCTGGACGGACCCGATCATCGCCGCCTGGGAATCCGGCTCGAAGCGGCCCGAGCCCTATGACCCCGGCTCAAGCGGCCCGGAAGAGGCGTTGCGCCTGCTGCATCGCGACAACCGCCGCTGGAGGGAGATCCGGCCATGACGCTCGAGTTCATCGAATATCCCGACCGCGAGATGCTGTTTCTGTCGCTGGCCGACCGGCTGGCGGGGCAGCTGTCGCAGCACCTGCGGGTGAATGACGGCGCCAGCCTCTGCGTGCCGGGCGGCACCACCCCGGCACCGCTTTACGACTATCTTTCGGGCAGCGAGATCGACTGGCCGCGCGTCACCGTGCTGCTCAACGACGAACGCTGGGTGGATGGCGAGCATGTCCGCTCGAACGGCCGGCTGCTGCGCCGCCACCTGCTCAAGGACAAGGCGGCTACGGCGCATTACATCGACCTTTATACCGGCGACGAGCGCCCCGAGGATGCGGTGCCGGCGCTTGCCGAGACCATCGCCCCGCATCTGCCGCTGACCGTGCTGCTCTTGGGCATGGGCACCGACATGCATACGGCAAGCCTGTTTCCCTCGGCTTCCGAGACCGTGCTGGCGCTGGCCTCCGACGCGCCCACCGTCATGGCAATCAACAGCGTGAAGGACGAGCCGCGGATCACCCTGACCGCCTCGGCGCTGAAGGGCGCGATCAACACCCATCTGCTGATCGCCGGCGCCGACAAGCGCGAGGCGTTCGAGCGCGCGCAGGGCCTCGACCCGACCGAGGCGCCGATCCGCGCCTTCCTGGGCGACATCACCGTGCATTGGGCAGAGTGAGATGACCGATATCTGGACCAGACTGACCGACCACCGCAAATCCCAGGGCGCGCTGCGGATCGAGGCGCTGTTTGACGCCGATCCGGCCCGCGCCGCCGCCTTTTCGACCAGCGCCGAAGGGCTGGTGCTGGACTGGTCCAAGACCAGCATCGACGCGCGCGCCCGCGACCTGCTGCTGGACCTCGCCGCGCCGGTTCCGGAACGCCGCGAGGCCATGTTCACCGGCCAGCGCATCAACGAGACCGAGGATCGCGCCGTGCTGCACACCGCGCTGCGCAATCTCGACGCCAGCGTCACGGTGGACGGCCGCGACGTGATGCCCGAGCTGCGCCGCACGCATCAGCGGATGCGCGATTTCGCCGCCGCCGTCCGCGACGGCAGCTTCCAGGGGCAGGGTGGCCGCATCACCGATGTCGTCAATATCGGCATCGGCGGTTCGGACCTCGGCCCGGCCATGGCCACGCGGGCGCTTTCGCCCTGGCATGACGGGCCGCGGGTGCATTTCGTCTCCAACGTGGACGGGGCGGACATTGCCGATACGCTGAAGGGGCTCGACCCGGCGACCACGCTGGTCATCGTCGCCTCCAAGACCTTCACCACCATCGAGACCATGACCAATGCCCGTACGGCGCTGGACTGGATGGCGAAGACCGTGGCGCAGCCGGCGGCGCAATTCGCCGCGCTGTCCTCGGCCACCGACCGCACCGCCGAATGGGGGATCGAGCCGTCCCGCGTCTTCGGCTTCGAGGATTGGGTCGGCGGGCGCTATTCCATGTGGGGGCCCATCGGCCTGTCGCTGATGATCGCCATCGGGCCCGAGAACTTCGACCGCTTCCTGGCCGGCGCCGCGGCCATGGACCGGCATTTCCGCCAGGCGCCGCTGGCGGAAAACCTGCCGGTAATCCTGGCGCTGGTCGGCATCTGGCACCACCAGGTCTGCGGCTACGGCACCCGTGCCGTGCTGCCCTATGACAACCGCCTCGGCCGCCTGCCGGCCTATCTGCAGCAGCTGGAAATGGAATCGAACGGCAAGCGCGTCGCCATGGACGGCAGCGACCTGACCCAGCCCTCGGGGCCGGTGGTCTGGGGCGAGCCGGGCACCAACGGCCAGCATGCCTTCTACCAGCTGATCCACCAGGGCACGGCGGTGGTGCCCTGCGAATTCATCGTCGCCGCCCGCGGCCACGAGCCAGAGCTGGCGCATCATCACCTGCTGCTGGTCGCCAACTGCCTGGCGCAATCCGAGGCGCTGATGCGCGGCCGTTCGCTGGACGAGGCGCTGGACCTCATGCGTGCCAAGGGCCTGACCGGCGCGGAACTGGAGCGCCAGGCCCGCCACCGGGTCTTTCCCGGCAACCGCCCCTCGACCACGCTGCTGATCCCGGAACTCGCCCCCTACACTCTGGGCCAGATCGTCGCGCTCTACGAGCATCGCGTCTTTGCCGAGGGGGTGATCCTGGGCATCAACAGCTTCGATCAATGGGGCGTGGAACTCGGCAAGGAACTGGCGCTGAAGCTGGCGCCGCTGCTTGAGGGCAAGCCCGCCCCCGGCCACGACCCCTCGACCGAGCGTCTCGCGGGGCTGGTCCGCGACGCGCGCGGCTGAACGCTTCTCTGTTCCCCAAATACCCCAGGGACGGCGCCACCCGCGCCGCCCCCGCCGATTTGCTCCGGTCTCGACGCATTCCGGGATTGACCCGCGGCGCATCCCGATTAGCCTGCGGCTTGCAGAGACAGGAAGGAAAGCCATGGATCTTCTGGCCAGGGCGACGGCCGCCATCGGCGGCGCGATGGTGCTGATGCGGCGCATGGGCGCGCCGCGAATGGCGGCGTTCGGGCCAAGCCCCGCCATCCCCGAGGCGAAGAAACAGGGCATCATGACGCTGAAGATGCCCACCGCGCGGGGCTGGGCGCCGGACCAGCGGCCCGAGGCCGCGCCGGGCCTGCGCGTGGATGCCTTCGCCCGCGAATTGCGCCATCCGCGCTGGATCGAGGTGCTGCCCAATGGCGATGTGCTGGTGGCCGAGGCCCTGCAAGAGGCAAGCCCGCCGAAATCGCTGCTCGACCGCGCCGCCCAGGCCACCATGCGCCGCGCCCGCGCCCTGGGCACCAGCGCCAACCGCATCACGCTGCTGCGCGACGGCGACGGCGATGGCGTGGCCGAGACGCGCCAGGTTTTCCTCGAGGGCCAGCGCCAGCCCTTCGGCATGGCCCTGGTCGGCGATACCTTCTATGTCGGCAATACCGACGGCATCGTCGCCTTTCCCTATGCGCCCGGCGCGACGCGGCTCGACGGGCCGGGGCGCCGGCTGGTCGATTTCAAGCCGGGCGGGCATTGGACGCGCAGCCTGATCGTCTCGCCCGACCGCAAGCGGCTCTATTGTGGTGTCGGCTCGCTGACCAATATCGCCGACGAGGGCATGGAGGCCGAAGAGGGCCGGGCCGCGATCTGGGAACTGGACCTGGAGACCGGCCGCGCCCGCATCTTCGCCTCGGGCCTGCGCAACCCGGTCGGCCTGGCCTGGGAGCCCGCGACCGGTGCGCTCTGGACCGTGGTGAACGAACGCGACGGGCTGGGCGACGAGACGCCGCCCGATTACCTGACCTCGGTGCAGGAGGGCGGGTTCTACGGCTGGCCCTATTGCTATTGGGGGCGGATCATCGACGACCGGGTGCCGCAGGATCCGGCCGAGGTCGCCCGCGCCATCACCCCCGATTACGCCTTGGGCGGCCATACCGCCTCGCTCGGCCTGTGCTGGATGCCCGAGGGCACGCTGCCGGGCTTCCCGGACGGCATGGCGATCGGCCAGCACGGCTCGTGGAACCGCTCGACCCTGTCGGGTTACAGGCTGATCTTCGTGCCCTTCCGGGACGGCCGGCCTGCCGGCCCACCGCGCGACATCCTGTCGGGCTTTCTCTCCGAGGACGAGAAATATTCCTATGGCCGGCCGGTGGGCGTGGCCATCGGCCCGGACGGCAGGTCGCTTCTGATGGCCGATGACGTGGGCGACGTGATCTGGCGGGTCAGCGCCGCCTGATCCGCGGCCGGTCCTAGAACCACTGGCCGGGCTCCATCAGCCCCAGGTCCATCAGCTGCTGCGAGTTCCAGCGGAAGGGATGCGAATTGCGCCAGCGGAAGCCGCGGATCTGCCCGCGCGAGCCGGGATTGCGGGCCAGCGCCTTGGCCACCCGGAAGGACGCAACCGCCGCGGTCAGGTTATTGTGCCAGGGGCAGGCATAGGTGTTGTATTCCTCGACGTTGAAGCGCAGGTCCGGCAAGAGCCGCAACCCCGGCTGGCTGCGAAACAGCGCGATGCGGTCGATGCGGCGGCGGTCGGCGGGCAGGTGCTCCTCGAATCGCCAGCGCAGCCCGCCGTGGAAATCCAGTTGCCGTTCCTTGTGGCGCCCCTCGCGATCCATGCGGCCAAGCGCGTAATAGCCGGTGCGGTCGAACATCGCCTCGTCCAGGCTGACCGCATCGGGGAAACGCTCCAGGTCCGGGGCATAGAGATCGATGACATAGGTCAGCATCGCCCGCCGGCGTTCCTCGGCGTGAAAGGCCAGCATCTCGCCCACGCTGCGGCTTTCCGAGAAGGGATAGAACAGGAACTCGGCATTATAGCCGTAGTAAAGCCAGGTATCGGCGGGCGCCGCCGCGATCACCGCATTGACCGCTTCGACCGCCGCCTGGCCGCGGCGCGCATCGTGGCGCAGGTTGAGGATCCGTTCCGCGCCTTCCCTGGGCAGGACATGGGCGGGCAGCGGCTCGGGCGACAGCGCCAGGATCAGCCGGAACCCGGCGGCTAGGTGATGCGCCAGCGTCCTTTGCACCGCTGCCTGGTCCTCGATCAGCAAAAGCGCGACCGGCCCCTTGTCCAGCCGGCCGCGCGGCGCCGTCAGGAAATCCTCCAGGCTGGGAAAGCTCATGGCAGGGCAGCCTTGATCTGCGCCAGCACCTGCGCCAGCGCCGCCGGGTCCAGCGTCGTCCGCTCCAGCTGGGCCAGGAGTTCGGCCTTGTGCTCGGGCGTCAGCGCCGAGCCCTCGATCATGGCGCGCACCTTGGCGGCATCGAAGCCCTGCGGGGTCAGGGCGGCGTCGATCTGGACCGCTTCGCCCGCCGCCGCGCCGGCTTCGCGCGTGGCGCTGGCGGCCTCGCGTGCGGCGGTGCTGGCGGCGATGGCGGCGGCCTCGGCCTGTTCGGGGGTGGCATTGGCTCGGGCCGCGGCGTCGGCGGCGCGGTCGGCGGCGGCTATGGCCGCCTCGGCCGCCGCTTCGGCCTGGTCCGCGGCCGTACCTGTCGCGCCGACCGCCGCCTGTCCGGCCGAGGCCGAGGCTTCGGCCGCCGCATCCGCCGCGACGGCTGCCGCATCGGCCGCGGCATCGGCTGCGGCATTGGCGCCTTGCTGGGCGGCGGTCGGGGCGGCGGCGGGGGGCTCGGCCGGTGGAGGCGGCGCATTGCCAGCCAGCCGGGCCAGCGGATCGCCGCCGCTCCCCAGCCACAACCCGCCGAACGCAAGGGCAAGAATCACGATCACGGCCAGGAATTTCTGCATCGGTTTCTCCGTCAGGGCTGCGGCGGGTCGGCTCTTCTATGCCATGCTGCGGCAAGCGGGGAAAGCGTTCCGGCGACAGCAGCACGGCAGCGGCGCCGGCCACCATGGGAAAGCGCGCAGAACACCGGCCAAACCTTGGCGCGCGCAACCGAATCCGGTTGAAAATCCGCCTGCGCAGGACTATTTAACCGCCCGGAACCCCCGGCAATACAAGGAAGACAGCCATAGCCCGCAGACCGCATAACGCTCCGCCCACCCGTGACACCGGCCCCCGCGTCAACGAGCGCATCCGAGTCGCCGAAATCCGCCTGATCGGTCCCGAAGGCGAAAATATCGGCGTCGTGACACCCGCCCGCGGTCTGGAGCTTGCACAGGAAGCCGGGCTGGATCTTGTCGAGATCTCGCCGAATGCCACGCCCCCGGTCTGCAAGATCATGGACCTGGGCAAGTTCAAGTATGAACAGCAAAAGCGCGAGGCCGAGGCCCGCAAGAAGCAGAAGATCATCGAGATCAAGGAAATCAAGTTCCGTCCCGGAACCGATACCCATGATTACGACGTCAAGATGCGCTCGGTCATGAAGTTCCTGGCCGAGGGCGACAAGGTCAAGATCACCCTGCGCTTCCGCGGCCGCGAGATGGCCCACCAGCAGCTTGGGGTCGAGCTTCTGAACCGCGTCGCCGCCGATGTCGGCGAGGCGGGCAAGGTCGAATCCATGCCCAAGCTGGAAGGGCGCCAGATGGTCATGATGATCTCGCCGAAATAAGGGGCTTTGGGAATGGCGGCCGAGGTGACGATTCTGGTTCTGCGCGAACCGGGCGCCGATCCGGCGCTGCCGCTGCCCGAATACCAGACCCGCGGCTCGGCCGGCGCCGACCTGCGGGCCGAGCTGGGCGGGGGCGAGCTGCTGCTCGAACCCGGCCAGATCCGCCTGGTGCCCACCGGGCTGCGCGTACAGATCCCCGAGGGCTACGAGATGCAGATCCGCCCCCGCTCCAGCCTGGCGCTGAAGCATGGGGTGACGCTGCCCAACACGCCTGGCACCATCGACAGCGACTATCGCGGGCCGCTGGGGGTGATCATGATCAACCTGGGCCCGCAGCCCTATGCGATCCGTCACGGCGAGCGCATCGCCCAGGCGGTGATCGCCCCCGTGACCCGCGCCGCCTATGTCATGGCCGAGGCGCTGGAGCAGACCGCGCGCGGCGAGGGCGGCTTCGGCTCGACCGGGCGGGGCTGAGCCCGTGCTGATCCTTTTCCTCATGCTGGCCGTGCTGGTCGCGGCGCGCCTGCTTGGCTGGCCGGAATGGCGCGGCTGGGCGGGGGTCGCTGCGCTGTGGCTGGCCGCCATTGCCGCGCTGGCCCTGGCGCCTGGCAGCACTGTTGCGCGGCTGGTCGGCGGCGATCCTCGGGTCTGGGGGCTGGCCGGTGGCGTGGTGGCGCTGGGACTGGGCTATCGTCTGCTGCTGCGGCAGTTGCATCGCCGCGCCGTCCCGCTGCCCGATCCGCCCGCGCCCGTGCGATCCGGCCCGCTTTCGGACCCCGAGCTTGACCGCTATGCCCGCCATATCGTGCTGCGCGAGCTGGGCGGGCCGGGACAGGCGGCGCTGCGTCGCGCCCGCGTGCTGGTGGTGGGCGCCGGTGGGCTGGGGGCGCCGGTCTGCCTTTATCTGGCGGCGGCCGGTGTCGGGCGCATCACCGTCGCCGACGACGATCAGGTCGGCCTGTCGAACCTGCAGCGCCAGGTGATCTTTCGCAGCGCCGATGACGGCCGCCCCAAGGCCGAGGCCGCGCGCGATGCCATGCTGGCGCTGAACCCGCATGTCGAGGTCACGGCGCTGAACCGCCGCATCGGGGCCGAGGATGCCGCCCTGGTCGCTGAACATGACCTGGTGCTGGACGGCACCGACAGTTTCGCCGCGCGCCGCGCGGTGAACGCGGCCTGCGCCGCCGCCGGCGTGCCGCTGGTCGCCGGCGCCATCGCGCAATGGGAAGGGCAGGTGACGATCTGGGATCCGGCCCGCGGTGCGCCCTGCATGGCCTGCATCTTTCCCGAGGCTCCGGCACCGGGCCTTGCCCCCGCCTGCGCCGAAGCCGGCGTCGTCGGTCCCCTGCCCGGCGTCGTGGGCAGCCTGATGGCGCTGGAGGCGATCAAGCTGATCGCGCGGGCGGGCGAGCCCCTGCGCGGCCGCATGCTGATCTTTGACGGGCTTTACGGCGAGAACCGGCTGATGAAGATATCGCGACGCGCCGATTGCACTGTCTGCGGCTCTGGACATTTCCGCGCAGGCTGAAACACTCGCCCCCGGAAAAGGAGGCTCGCATGAACCCCGAACTGACGCATTGGACCGGCCCCCTGGGCCTGCCGCGTTTCGACCTGATCCGCGACGAGGATTTCGACCCGGCCTTCGACGCCTGCCTGAAATTGGCCGAGGAGGCTGTCGAGACCATCGCCGCCAATCCCGCGCCGCCGGACTTTGCCAATACCGTCGCCGCGCTGGAGACGGCCGAGGAGCCGCTGAACCGGCTCTGCGCCATCTTCTTCACCCTGACTGGCGTCGATTCCAACCCGGCGCGCGAGGATCTGCAGCGCCGCATCGCCCCGCGCCTGGCCGCGCATGGCAGCAAGGTCAGCATGGACCCGAGGCTGTTCGACCGGGTCGAGGCGGTGATGCAGGATGCGGGCGGGCTTGCGCCCGAGGACTGCCGCCTGACCGAGCTGACCCTGCGCGGGCTGCGCCGGGCGGGCGCGGGCCTGACCGGCGCGGCGCGCGAGCGCATGGCGGCGATCCGCGAGCGGCTGGCGGTGCTGTCGACCGATTTCGCCCAGAACGTGCTGACGGACGAGCGCGACTTTGCCATGGGTGTCGCCGACGACCAGCTGTCCGGCCTGCCGGATTGGCTGGTCCGCGCCATGCGGGCGGCAGCGCGCGAACGCGGGATGCCGGGGCAGGTGGTGACGCTGAACCGCTCGCTGATCGTGCCCTTCCTGGAATATTGCGAAGACCGCGCCCTGCGCGAGGCGGCCTGGCGGGCCTGGTGCGCGCGCGGCTCGGGGCAGGGCGCGGGCGGGGCCGCGACCGACAACCGCCCCATCGCCGCCGAGATCCTGCAATTGCGCCACGAGCGCGCCCGGCTGCTGGGCTATGAGGATTTCGCCAGCTACAAGCTGGAGCCCGAGATGGCCCGCAATGCCGGGAATGTCGAGGCGCTGCTGACCCAGGTCTGGGCTGCGGCCAAGACCAGGGCCGAGGCCGATGCCGAGCGCCTGACCGCGATGCTGCGCGAGGACGGGGTGAACGGCGTGCTGGAACCCTGGGACTGGCGCTTCTATGCCGAGCGCCGGCGCAAGGCCGAACACGATCTCGACGAGGCCGAGGTCAAGCCCTATCTGACGCTGGAGGCGATGCTGGGCGCAGTCTTCGACACCGCGCAGCGCCTGTTCGGGATCGAGATGCGCGCGTTCACGGCGCCGCTCTGGTCGCCCGATGCCCGCGCCTGGGAGGTGACGCGGGACGGCCGGCGCATGGCGGTCTTCGTCGGCGATTACTTCGCCCGGCCCGGCAAGCGGTCGGGGGCCTGGTGTTCGTCGCTGCAACAGCAGCACAAGATCGGCGCGGGGCAGCGGCCGATCGTCACCAATGTCTGCAACTTCACCCCGCCCGAGGCCGCGGGCGCGCCGGCTTATCTGTCCTGGGACGATGCCCATACGCTGTTCCACGAATTCGGCCATGCGCTGCACCATATCCTGTCGGACGTGTCCTGGCCCTCGATCTCGGGTACCTCGGTGGCGCGGGATTTCGTCGAGCTGCCCAGCCAGCTTTTCGAGCATTGGCTGGAACAGCCCGAGGTGCTGGACCGCCATGCCCGCCATGCCGAGACCGGGGCGCCACTGCCCGCGGCGCTGCGCGACCGCATCCTGGCGGCCGGCAATGCCGACCAGGGCTTTGCCACCACCGAATATCTGGAAAGCGCGCTGGTGGACCTGGCCTTTCACCGCGGCGCGCCGCCCGCCGACCCGATGGCGCGGCAGGCCGAGGTGCTGGCGGAACTGGGCGCGCCGGCCGCTATCCCGATGCGCCATGCCACGCCGCATTTCGCGC
The DNA here is from genome assembly GCF_046335115.1 of Paracoccus sp. P2. Taxonomy (NCBI): domain Bacteria; kingdom Pseudomonadati; phylum Pseudomonadota; class Alphaproteobacteria; order Rhodobacterales; family Paracoccaceae; genus Paracoccus; species Paracoccus sp. P2. The sequence goes on from NZ_JBGOSN010000010.1 coordinate 54,963, forward strand.
ATGTGTTTTCCGGCGACGGCTATTCCTCGGGCTATTACAGCTACATGTGGTCCGAGGTGATGGATGCCGACGCTTTCGCGGCCTTCATGGAAAAGGGCGATCCCTTCGACGCCGAAACCGCGTGCCGGCTGGAGCAATGGATTCTTTCCAAGGGTGATTCCCGGCCGGCCGACGAGCTGTGGCTGAAGTTCCGCGGCCGTACCCCCGGCGTCGAGGCATTGCTGAAGGGACGCGGGCTTTTGTCCGAGGCCGGCTGACCGCGGCTTGCGCAGGATGCGTTTCGCCGGACAAGGGCTTGCGCGAATCCGCCGCCGGGCGGCGATCCGGCGGCCGTGGCGGCCGATGTCACAACTGCAAGGCAATATGACCTGGAGGCTGATCGCCGCCAGGTCGGCATCAACCCGTCCATTCCGGCAGGAAAGGCGCCAATTTCTTGATGGCCCGGCTGCACCGGCCTATCCTTCCCGTGCAGTTTCTGGAATGTAGGCGGTAATCTGTCCGGGAGGATGGCATGCAGGTTTTCAAGGCAGCCTCGATGAAAAGCGTCGATGAAGTGCCGATCGACAAGATGGGACTTCAGCATTACTTCGCCAATTACGAAAAATATATCGGCCCCCTGCGTATGCAGCCGCTGCGATTGCTGGAATTGGGAATAGCGCGGGGCGATTCGCTGAGATATTGGGAATCCTGGCTGCCGAATGCCGAAATCACCGGGTTGGACATCAATCCCTGCTCGGCGCGCTTCGAAAGCGGGCGGGTGCGCTGCTATGTCGGCGAACAACAGGACAAGGCGCTTCTGGACCGGATCGCGGCGGAACGGGCGCCGCAAGGATTCGACGTCATCATCGACGATGCCTCGCATGTCGGGCAATTGTCCCGCATCAGCTTCTGGCATCTTTTCGAACACCACCTCAAGGCGGGCGGATATTACTTTATCGAGGATTGGGGCACCGGTTATTGGCGGCAATATCCCGACGGCAAATCCTATCGTCCCCGGCCGCCCCGGCTTTCCCCGCATGAACGGCTGCTCGACAGGTTGCATCGGTCGCGGCCGGTGCAGGCGGTTTATCCGCTGGGCAAGCTGACCGGCTGGATGCGCTGGCACCTGGTGCGCCGGCGGTTCCACGGCCATGACCGCGGCATGGTCGGCTTCGTCAAGGAACTGATCGACGAATGCGGGGCCGAGGACATGACCCATCCCGATTTCGGCACCGGCACGCCACGCGCCTCGCGCTTTGCCTGGATGCGCGTCTCGCTGGGCCATGTGGTGATCCGCAAGGCCGGCTGACCTGCCGGCACGGGTTTCAGTCGCGGATCTCGTCGGGATCGACGCCCCAGATCGTGGTCTTGGGCACCCAGCCCTTTTCGCCGCCGCCCGAGACCCGGCACCAGTCGGGATTGCATTCATGCAGCCGGACGATGGCGCCGGCCTCGGCCCGCGCCACCACCTCGGCGCGCGGCTCGGGGCGGGCCTGCAGGTCCAGCATGTCCTTGGTCACGATGGCGGTGCGCACGCCCGACAGCAGGGAATAATGCACCCAGCCGCCGGCGCCGTCCTGGTCTTCGACCCGGCGCCAATGACCGAACTCGGCCACCACGCGCAGGGGCATGCCGGCATGGCGGAACACCCAGTCGATGCGATGCGACAGGCTGGGACCGCGCCGCGCATTGCCCTCGCTGCCCTTGAGGCTGACATAGCGCGGCAGCGGCAGGTTGGTGACAGAGCCGCGATTCGGGTCGCGCCGGCCGTCCTGGTGGCGGCTGATCGTCGCATCGGCCGAGAGGCCGGGGATCTGCTTGGCATCCAGCGTCTCGCCCGGATCGGTGGCTTGCGCCAGCGCCGCCGATCCCAAGCACGCCCCCGTCGCCAGTATCGCGGCGCCAAGCCAGACCTGTCCTTGCTTCATCTGCCCGTCCTGCTTTTTCGGGGTCTTGTGCCTGCCCCGCATCGCGGGCACTTTGCCAAAAGCCGCCCGGCTTTGGAAGAGAGGAGCGACCATGCCCGCCGTTCATGCGACCGATCCGACCCGCTCGCGCCTTAAAGTTACCGTGACCCGGCGCCTGCCGGAGGCGGTCGAGACCCGGATGTCCGAGCTTTTCGACGTGTCGCTGAACACCGACGACCGCAAGATGAGTCGCGATGAACTGGTCGCCGCCATGCGCGTCTCGGACGTTCTGGTGCCGACGATCACCGACCAGATCGACGCCACCATGCTGGCCCAGGCCGGGGACAGGCTGAAGCTGATCGCCAATTACGGTGCGGGCGTGGACCATATCGACGTGCATTCCGCCCGCCAGCGCGGCATCCTGGTCAGCAACACGCCGGGCGTCGTGACCGAGGATACCGCGGACGTGGTCATGGCGCTGATCCTGGGCGTCACCCGCCGCCTGCCCGAGGGCATGGCCGAGATGCAGGCCGGCCGCTGGCATGGCTGGTCGCCGACCGCGCATCTGGGCGGGCGGCTGGGCGGGCGGCGCCTTGGCATCCTGGGCATGGGCCGCATCGGCCAGGCGGTGGCGCGGCGGGCGAATGTCTTCGGCATGCAGGTGCATTACCATAACCGCCGCCGCCTGCGCCCGGAGGTCGAGGCCGAATTGCAGGCGACCTATTGGGAAAGCCTGGACCAGATGCTGGCGCGCATGGACATCGTTTCGGTGAATGCGCCGCATACGCCCTCGACCTTCCACCTGCTGAACGCGCGGCGGCTGAAGCTGATGAAGCCCTCGGCCGTGGTCATCAACACCTCGCGCGGCGAGGTGATCGACGAGAACGCGCTGACCCGGATGCTGCGCGCGGGCGAGATCGCCGGCGCCGGCCTTGACGTTTTCGAGCATGGGCACGAGATCAACCCGCGGCTGCGCGAGCTGCCCAATGTCGTGCTGCTGCCGCATATGGGCTCGGCCACCATCGAGGGGCGGATCGAGATGGGCGAGAAAGTCATCATCAACATCAAGACCTTTGCCGATGGCCACCGGCCGCCGGACCTGGTGGTGCCCTCGATGCTGTGACGATGCGCCCCGGTTTTCCGGGGCGTTTGCTTTCCCGGACCGCCCGGATGCGCCATGTCGTTTTTTGCCAAGAACATGTCGCCGGGAATGCGGGCCCGGCGCGCGGTTCGGGCTCTAATCGCCACAGGTAGCCCATGCGCGGAATAAGGAGTCGCTTGCGATGAAAACCCATGTGAAGGCCCTGGTGGTCGGAGGCGGCGCCGTCGGCTGCGGCATCGCGCTGCATCTGGCCCGCGCGGGCTGGGAGACGATGCTGGTCGAGCGGGACGAGCTGACGGCGGGCTCGACCTGGCATGCCGCGGGCCTGCTGCCGCTGTTCAACATGGGCTATGCGACCAGCCATATCCACGATTATTCGGTCAAGCTCTATGCCGGGCTCGAGGCCGAGACCGGGCTGAACGCCGGCTTTACCCGCTGCGGCAACCTGCGCATGGCGCAGACCGATGCGCGGATGGACGAATACATGCTCTATTCCGCCACCGCCGAGACGGTGGGCATCGAGCATGAATTCCTGACGCCCCAGCAGATCAAGGACCGCTGGCCGCTGGTCCGCACCGAGGATCTGAAGGGCGCGCTGTTCCATCCGACCGACGGCTATATCAACCCCGCCGACGTGACGCAGGCCATGGCGCGGGCCGCGCGCATGGCCGGCGCCAGCATCGAGCGCAAGATCCAGGTCAACGGCTACCGCTGGACCGGCGAGGAATGGATCGTCACCTGCGAGAAGATGGTCGAAAGGGGCGGCAACCTCGTCCCCTCGGGCGAGCAGTTCGAGATCCGCGCCGAACATGTCGTGACCGCGACCGGCAACCATGCGCAGCGCACCGCGCGGCTGCTGGGCATCAAGATCCCGGCGATCCCGGTCGAGCACCAGTATATCGTGACCGAGCCCGACCCGGCGCTGGTCAAATGGCGCGCCGAGGGCAACCCGGAGCACCCGGTGCTGCGCGATGCGGACGCCAAATGGTATGTGCGCGAGGAACGCGGCGGCTGGATCCTGGGCCCCTATGAGCGCAATGCCCCGGCGCGCTTCCTCTACGACGTGCCGGAAAGCTTCCGCGCCGACCTGTTCCCGCTGGACCTGGAGCGGATCGAAGAGGAATACATGTCGATGATCCACCGGCTTCCCAGTTCGGAAACCGTGGGCCTCAAGGACGATTTCAACGGTCCGATCTGCTACACGCCCGACGGCAACCCGCTGGTCGGCCCGGCGCCCGGCCTGCGCAACATGTGGCTGGCCGAGGGCTTCAGCTTCGGCATCACCGCCGCCGGCGGCACCGGCCATTACCTGGCGCAGATGATGACCGAGGGCGAGGCCGAGATCGACATGGCGAGTCTCGATCCCCGCCGCTTCGGCGGCTGGATGACCACCGAATACGCCGCCCGCAAGAACGAGGAGGCTTACGAGCATGTCTTCGTCCTGCACCACCCGGACGAGGAGCGCGAATCCTGCCGTCCGCTGCGCACCGCGCCCGCCTATGACCGGCAGAAGGAAGCCGGCGCGCAATTCGGCCAGGTGAACGGCTGGGAGCGGCCGAACTATTATGCCCCCGCCGGTTTCGACGACCATGCCAGCCGCAGCTTCCGCCGCGGCGGCTGGTGGCAATATGCCAAGGCCGAGGCCGAGGCGATCCGGGGCGCGGCCGGGCTGATCGACGCCTCGGCCTTCGCCAAGCATCGCGTCCATGGCAAGGGGGCGACGGCCTTCCTCGACTGGTTCACCACCAACAAGCTGCCCAAGGTCGGCCGCATCAACCTGACCTATGCGCTGACCGAGGCCGGCACGACGCGGACCGAATACACCATCGTGCGGCTGGCCGAGGACGACTACTACCTGATTTCGGCCGGGGCCTGGGCGGATTACGACGGCGACCACCTGCGCAAGATGGCCGAGGAGATGGAGGGCGAATTCGGCCAGGTGATCGTGCAGGACGTCACCACGCAATGGGGCGTCTTTGCCCTCGCCGGGCCGAACAGCCGCGCCATCCTCAAGGAGCTGGTGCGCGATGCCGACCCCGAGACGGTGCTGGGCAACAAGCGTTTCCCCTGGCTGTCGATGCGCAATATCGAGCTGGGCATGTGCCCCGTCCGCGCCATCCGCGTCGCCTATACCGGCGAGCTGGGCTGGGAGTTGCATCACCCGATCGAGTTCGGCCGCTACCTCTGGGACCAGCTGGTCGCGGCGGGCGAGAAGCACGGGCTGAAGCTGGTCGGCGCGCGTGCCCAGAACTGGCTGCGCCAGGAGAAATCCTATCGGGCCTTCGGCACCGAACTGGGCCGCGACGCGACGCCGCTCGAGGCCGGGCTGGACCGTTTCGTCGATCTGGACAAGGCGTTCAACGGCAAGCAGGCGATGCTGGCGAAGGGCATCCGCTCGAAATGCGTGACCCTGCTGATCGACGGGCCCGCCGATGCTGATCCCTGGGGGCGCGAGGCGCTTTATGCCCAGGACGGCACCAGGATCGGACGGCTGACCTCGGGCGGCTGGTCCGTGGCCTTTGGCAAGTCCATCGGCATGGGCTATGTCCGCCCCGATCTGGCCCAGCCGGGCACCCGGCTCAAGCTGCGGATGCAGCGGGAGTTGTGGGATGCCGAGGTGACCGAGGACAGCCCCTATGACCCGGAAAACAAGGTGATCCGCGTCGACGGCTGACCTCCTCCCCGGCCGTTGCAGGCGAAGGCCCGGACCGCGTGTCCGGGCCTTTCGGTTCAGCGCAACCCGTTCAGCCGCCGCTCCAGATCGTCGCGCAGCGCCACCCGTTCCTCGGGCGCAAGGAACGCGCCCAGTTCCACCTCGCGCTGGCCGTCGGTCAGGACCAGGTAATCCTCGACCGGGCCGTTCCGGCGCAGGGCGGTGCGCACCCAATAGGGGTTGGTTCGCCAGATGCGGTCCGGCCGTCCGGGATCACTGCGGGTCAGGATCAGGCGGTCGCGGTCAAGCAGCATGACCTCGCGCGCGGTGCCATAGCTGCGCACGATGCCCTGCCACAACCCCCAGACCGCCAGCGCCGCAAAGGGCAGAAGTCCCCATAGCACCTTCGATCCGACCACCGCCAGCAGGGGCAGCGCCAGTCCTGCGGCGGTCAGCCCGATCACCCAGACGAAACCCTGCCGGGACAGCGAGCGGTGAGGCCAGATCTCGAGCCGAAAGCAGACGGCCCCGGATTGCTCCGGGGCCGCGTCGTGCCATGCATAGGGCATCGTTCAATGCGCGGGATTAATGCGCCTGGGCGCGATCCCAGTCCTCGCGCTTGGGCAGCGTCTCGAAGGTATGCTCCGGCGGCGGCGAGGGCAGGGTCCATTCCAGCGTGTCGGCATGCTCGTTCCAGTAGTTCGGCACGTTCACGCGCTTGCCGGCGAAGAGCGTGTAGAACACGATGCCGATGAAGAACAGGAAGGAGGCGAAGGAGATATAGGCGCCGATCGACGAGATGTTGTTCCAGTACGAGAACTCGACCGGGTAGTCGATATAGCGGCGCGGCATGCCCTGGCGGCCCAGGAAGTGCTGCGGGAAGAAGATCAGGTTCGAGCCGATGAACATCATCCAGAAATGCAGCTGGCCCGCCCATTCCGGGTATTGCCGGCCCGACATCTTGCCGATCCAGTAATAGACCCCGGCGAAGATCGCGAAAACCGCGCCCAGCGACATCACGTAGTGGAAATGCGCCACGACGTAATAGGTGTCGTGATAGACCCGGTCCAGCGGCGCCTGGCTCAGCACCACGCCGGTCACGCCGCCGACGGTGAACAGGAACAGGAAGCCGAAGGCCCAGAGCATCGGCGTCTTGAACTCGATCGAGCCGCCCCACATGGTGGCGATCCAGGAAAAGACCTTGATGCCGGTGGGCACCGCGATGGTCATGGTCGCCAGCATGAAATAGGCCTGCTGGGTCAGCGACATGCCGGCGGTATACATGTGATGCGCCCAGACCACGAAGCCCAGGATGCCGATCGCCGCCATGGCCAGCACCATCGGCAGGTAGCCGAAGATCGGCTTGCGCGCGAAGGTCGAGATGACGTGGCTGATGATGCCGAAGCCCGGCAGGATGATGATATAGACCTCGGGATGGCCGAAGAACCACAGGATGTGCTGGTAAAGCACCGGGTCGCCCCCGCCCGCCGGGTCGAAGAACTGGGTGCCGAAGTTGCGGTCCATCAGCAGCATGGTGATGGCGCCCGCCAGCACCGGCAGCGACAGCAGGATCAGCCAGGCGGTGATGAAGACCGACCAGGCAAACAGCGGTACCTTGAACAGCGTCATGCCCGGCGCGCGCATGTTCAGGAAGGTGGTGATGATGTTGATTGCGCCCAGGATCGAGCTGGCGCCCGAGACGTGGACGGCAAAGATCGCCAGGTCCATGGAATAGCCGGCCTCGGTCGTGGAGAGCGGCGGGTAGAGCACCCAGCCGACGCCCGAGCCGGGCTGGTCGTTGCCGCCCGGCGCCAGGAGCGAGGCGACGCCCAGGGCCACGCCGCAGACATACATCCAGTAGCTGAGGTTGTTCAGCCGCGGGAAGGCCATGTCCGGGGCGCCGATATGCAGCGGCATGAAATAGTTGCCGAAACCGCCGAACAGTGCCGGGATCACCACGAAGAACATCATCAGCACCCCGTGATAGGTGATCATGACGTTCCACAGATGCCCGTTGGGCGTGCATTCCGCCGAGGCGTCGGCGATCAGGCGCGCGCCCTCGAGGCACATGTATTGCACGCCGGGATGCTGCAATTCCATCCGCATATAGACGGTGAAGCAGACCGAGATCAGGCCGACGATGCCGGCCGTGAACAGGTAAAGGATCCCGATATCCTTGTGGTTGGTTGACATGAACCAGCGGGTGAAGAACCCGCGGGTGTCATGATGGTCACCGTGGCCGTGAACGGCTGCGTCTGCCATGCGTGGACTCCCTAGACATGCGGCTGGCCGGCCCAAGGGCCAGCGGACTCGCTGGTTTCTAGCCCACAATCCTACCCCTCGCAATGCGAAGAAGGGACTAAAAGTCGCGCCCCCGCGTGGTTTTGTCGCAGGCAGGGGCACGCCGTTTCAGCGGCACGGCGACGCCGCGCATCAATCCGCGGCGTCTTCGGCCGGGGCCGCCTCGGCTCCTGCATCGGGCGAGTTCTGGGCCAGGAAGGCCACCACGTCGGCCTGATTCTTGCCGAGCTTGAAGGTCATCTTGGTCTTGGCGGCCGAATCGCCGGTCTTCTCGATCAGCCAGGGCTTGGGATCGGTGACGTATTCGATCAGGTCGGCCTCGGTCCAGACCAGGTCGGGGTTCTTTTCGGCCACTTCAAGGATGCCGTCGCCGTATTTGAAGCCTTCCTCCGAGGCGATCTTGCGGCCGACGACGCCGTAGAGGTTCGGCCCGGTCTTGCCGCCCTTGACGATGTCGGTGCCGTCCGGTGCCTGGACCATGTGGCAGGCCTTGCACTTGTTGAATTCCTTCTCTCCCTTGGCGGCGTCGCCCTCCTGGGCCACGGCGGGCAGGGCGAGGGACAGGGCGGCGAGAGTGGCACAGATGCTGATCTTCATCGCGTTTCCTCTTGGGTAATCGCTTTTGTCTGGGGAACGGACCTCTCCGCTTCCCGCGCTGACAGGGCTATCACGCGCCAAGCAGCCCGAACACCGGAAAAAGGTCGCAGGAACGCGGAAGGTGAATATGTCGCAGGGTGAAAATCAGCCGCCGAGCGGCGGGAAGTTTCGCGCGAAGCTGCGGCGCAGCGCCAGGTCCAGGTCGTCCATGCCGACCGGCAGGCCCATGTCCACCAGGCTGGTGACGCCGTGGCCCGAGATGCCGCAGGGCACGATGCCGGCGTAATGGCCCAGGTCCGGCTCGACATTGATGGCAAGGCCGTGAAAACTGACCCATTTGCGCAGCTTGACGCCGATGGCGGCGATCTTGTCCTCGCGCATGGAGCCGTCGGGCAGCGGCGCCTTGTCGGGCCGGGCGATCCAGACGCCGACCCGGCCGTCGCGGATCTCGCCCCTCAGGTTGAACTCAGCCAGCGCGTCGATGACCCAGCTCTCCAGCGCCTTGACGAAGGCGCGCACGTCGCGGCCGCGGCGGTTCAGGTCCAGCATGACATAGACGACGCGCTGTCCCGGGCCGTGATAGGTATATTGCCCGCCGCGCCCGGTCTCGTGCACGGGAAAGCGCGCATCGAGCAGGTCGGCGGCCCTGGCCGAGGTGCCGGCGGTGTAAAGCGGCGGATGCTCGACCAGCCAGACCAGCTCGCCCGCCCGGCCATCGGCGATGGCGGCGGCGCGCGCCTCCATGAAGGCTGTGGCCTCGGCATAATCGGTCAGTCCGGGAGCGGTGATCCATTCGGTCATGGCCGGCAGATAGTCCCGGCGCGCGGAGGGTGCAAGGGCGATGCCGGTGGCGCGGTCGCGCCGGGGGCCGTCTGCCCCCGGACCCCCGAGGGTATTTGTGAAACGGAGAAAGCAGGGTGGTCCGAGATCATGAATCCGGTGCAAGATCATTGTGCGGATGTTGAATTTCACTAAATGCCGATCTGCCTATATACAGCCCTTTCGATACAACGCGCGGACCGAACCATGACCCTGCCCCTTTCCCCCGTCTTCGACGCCCTGCGCGCGGCTGCGCGCGACCGTATCCTGATCCTCGACGGTGCGATGGGGACGCAGATCCAGCAGCTTGGCCTGGGCGAGGCGGATTTCGCCGGCCATGGTTCGGGCTGCGCCTGCGGCTGCCATCCGCCTGCGCCGGGCGAGCATCCGCAGCAGGGCAACAACGACCTGCTGAACCTGACCCAGCCCAAGGCGATCGAGGAGATCCATTACCGCTATGCCAAGGCGGGCGCCGATATCGTCGAGACCAACACCTTCTCGTCCACGACTATCGCGCAGGCCGATTACGGCATGGAATCCGCGGTTTACGATCTGAACCTCCACGGCGCCCGCATCGCCCGCCGGGCGCTGGACCGTGCCACCGCCGAGGACGGGCGGCCGCGCTGGGTCGCCGGCGCGCTGGGGCCGACCAATCGCACCGCATCCATCAGTCCGGACGTGAACAATCCCGGCTATCGCGCCGTCACCTTCGACGATCTGCGCATCGCCTATGCCGAGCAGCTGCGCGGGCTGGTCGACGGCGGCGCCGATCTGATCCTGATCGAGACCATCTTCGACACGCTGAACGCCAAGGCCGCGATCTTTGCCTGCGAGGAGGTGTTCGAAGAGAAGGGCCAGCGCCTGCCGGTGATGATCTCGGGCACCATCACCGACCTGTCCGGGCGCACGCTGTCGGGCCAGACCCCGACCGCCTTCTGGTATTCCATGCGCCATGCCGCGCCGATCACCGTGGGCTTGAACTGTGCGCTTGGCGCGGCCGCCATGCGCCCGCACCTGGCCGAGCTGTCCTCGGTCGCCGATACGCTGATCTGCGCCTATCCCAATGCCGGCCTGCCGAACGAGATGGGCCAATACGACGAATCGCCCGAGGAGATGGCGGCGCAGGTTGCCGAATTCGCCCGCGAGGGGCTGGTGAACGTGGTCGGCGGCTGCTGCGGCTCGACGCCCGAGCATATCGCGGCCATCGCCCGCGCCGTCGAGGGCCTGCCGCCGCGCGCGATCCCCGAGATCGAGCCGCGCCTGCGCCTGTCGGGGCTGGAGCCCTTCGTCAAGACCGACGACATCCCCTTCGTCAACGTGGGCGAGCGGACGAACGTCACCGGATCCGCGAAATTCCGCAAGCTGATCACCAACGGCGACTATGCCGCGGCGCTGGACGTGGCCCGCGACCAGGTCGAGAACGGCGCGCAGATCATCGACGTCAACATGGACGAGGGGCTGATCGATTCGAAGCAGGCGATGATCGACTACCTGAACCTGATCGCGGCCGAGCCGGACATCGCCCGCGTGCCGGTGATGGTCGACAGCTCGAAATGGGAGGTGATCGAGGCCGGGCTGAAATGCGTCCAGGGCAAGGCCATCGTGAACTCGATCAGCCTCAAGGAGGGCGAGGCGAGCTTCCTGGCGCAGGCCCGGCTTTGCCGCCGCTACGGCGCCGCGGTGGTGGTGATGGCCTTCGACGAGACCGGCCAGGCCGATACCGAGAACCGCAAGGTCGAGATCTGCGCGCGCGCCTATGACCTGCTGGTGAACACGGTCGGCTTCCCGCCCGAGGACATCATCTTCGACCCGAACATCTTCGCGGTGGCGACCGGGATCGAGGAGCATGACAATTACGGGCTCGATTTCATCGGCGCGACGCGGCGCATCACCCAGTCCCTGCCGCATGTGCATGTCTCGGGCGGGGTCTCGAACCTCAGCTTCAGCTTCCGCGGCAACGAGCCGGTGCGCGAGGCGATGCATGCCGTGTTCCTCTATCACGCCATCCAGGCGGGGATGGACATGGGCATCGTCAATGCCGGCCAGCTGGCGGTCTATGACCAGATCGACCCGGACCTGCGCGGGGCCTGCGAGGACGTGGTGCTGAACCGCAAGCCCGCCAAGGGCGGCACCGCGACCGAGAACATGCTGGAGATCGCCGAGCGGTTCCGCGGCGAAGGCGGGGCGAAGGCGCGCGAAAAGGATCTGACCTGGCGGACATGGCCGGTCGAGAAGCGGCTGGAGCACGCCCTGGTCAATGGCATCACCGAATATATCGACGAGGATACCGAGGAGGCGCGGCTGAGGGCCGAGCGCCCGCTGCACGTGATCGAGGGGCCGCTGATGGCCGGCATGAACGTCGTGGGCGACCTTTTCGGCTCGGGCAAGATGTTCCTGCCGCAGGTGGTGAAATCGGCGCGGGTGATGAAGCAGGCGGTGGCGCATCTGCTGCCCTATATGGAGGCCGAGAAGGCCGCGGCGGGCGGCGCGGGCGGTTCCTCCAGCGCCGGCAAGGTGCTGATGGCGACGGTCAAGGGCGATGTGCACGACATCGGCAAGAACATCGTCGGCGTCGTGCTGGCCTGCAACAATTACGAGATCATCGACCTGGGCGTGATGGTGCCCGCGACCAGGATCCTGGAGACCGCCAAGGCCGAGAAGGTGGACATCATCGGGCTTTCCGGCCTGATCACCCCGTCGCTGGACGAGATGGTGCATGTCGCCAGCGAAATGGAGCGCGAGGGTTTCGACATCCCGCTGCTGATCGGCGGCGCCACCACCTCGCGCGTGCATACCGCGGTCAAGATCCATCCGCGCTATGCCAGGGGGCAGGCGGTCTATGTCACCGACGCGAGCCGCGCGGTGGGGGTGGTCGGCAGCCTGCTCTCGGGCCAGAAAAACGCCTATGTCGAGACCATCCGCAGCGAATACATGGACGTGGCCAACAAGCATGCCAGGGCCGAGGCGGACAAGAAGCGCCTGCCGCTGGCCTCGGCCCGCGACAATGCGTTGCGGATTGACTGGTCGGGCTATCAGGTCAAGGCGCCCGAATTCCTGGGCCCGCGGGTGATCGAGGATTTCGACCTGGCCGAGATTGCCCGCTATATCGACTGGACGCCGTTCTTCCAGACCTGGGAGCTGAAGGGGGTCTATCCGCGCATCCTCGAGGACGAGAAGCAGGGCGCGGTGGCGCGGCAGCTCTTTGCCGACGCGCAGGCCATGCTGCAGCGCATCATCGACGAGCAATGGTTCCGTCCGCGCGCGGTCATCGGCTTCTGGCCGGCGAACCGGGTCGGCGACGACATCCGGCTGTTCACCGGCGAGGACCGGGCGGCGGAACTGGCGACCCTGCATACCCTGCGCCAGCAGGTGAGCAAGCGCGACGGCCGCCCGAACGTGGCACTGGCCGATTTCGTCGCCCCCGAGGGCACCCGCGACTATGTCGGCGGCTTCGTGGTGACAGCGGGCGGCGAGGAGCAGCAGATCGCCGACCGGTTCAAGGCCGCGCATGACGATTTCTCGGCCATCCTGGTGCAGGCGCTGGCCGACCGCTTCGCCGAGGCGCTGGCCGAGATGATGCACGAGCGGGTGCGCAGACAATATTGGGGCTATGCCGAGGAAAACTTCACCCCCGAGGAGCTGGTGGCCGAGCCCTACAAGGGCATCCGCCCGGCGCCCGGCTATCCGGCCCAGCCCGACCACACGGAAAAGGTCACGCTGTTCCGGCTGCTCGACGCCACCACGGCGACCGGGGTCGAGCTGACCGAGTCGATGGCGATGTGGCCCGGCGCCTCGGTCTCGGGCCTTTATATCGGCCATCCCGAGGCCTATTACTTCGGCGTCGCCAAGGTCGAACACGACCAGGTTCTGGACTATGCCGAGCGCAAGGGGATGCCGGTGCGCGAGGTCGAACGCTGGCTGGCGCCGATCCTGAATTACACGCCGCAGGCGGCGGTCGCGGCCGAGTGAAAAGAAACGCGCGGCGGGCGAAAAATGCCCTTTTCATCCGCCGCGCAAGCGTCTATGAGACGCGAGCCTACGAAAGTGCGGTCGTGGCGGAATTGGTAGACGCGCAGCGTTGAGGTCGCTGTTCCTTAACCGGAGTGGAAGTTCGAGTCTTCTCGACCGCACCATTTTCTTTCCCCGAAAATCTGGAAGAAATCGCCCGCGCGCCGCGGCGTTCGACGGCTTGCGGCTGCCGCGACACGGCCTGTCGCCGAAGCGGCGCGGCGGGATCGTCTTGGGCTTTCCTTCCTGCTGCGCCGGCCCTTCTCTCATGCGAAATGATGAGAATTCCGCTTTTGTCACTTCGAGGAAACCTTCCTATCCGCTTGCCGTTAATGGTATTTTTCTCCGGTCTGTCGCGCGCGGAACGGGCCGGCGTCGCTTGAAGAAATGCTGCTGGATACAGGGCAAACTGGCGAGGGATCCGCTTGTATTTAGACAAATTTGACAATAATACGATCTCACTTTTATTGTGAGGTTTCCTGTGATCGGACGTGTTTTTGCGCTTTGCGCAGCCTTTTCATTGGCTGGCTGCGCCACAATTACCCGCGGGACGAAGGACGTGTTGATCGTCAATACGACCCCCGGCGGGGCCCAGGTCAAGCTCAGCGACGGGCAGACCTGCGGGAATACCCCCTGTTCCTTCAAGGTGCCGCGCAAGTCGGAGCTGAACGTGCTGGTCACCAAGGACCGCTGCAAGCCGCAGCAGATCCGCGTGACCAACCGCGTGGCGGGCGGCGGCGGCGCGGCGATGGCCGGCAATGTGCTTGTCGGCGGCATCATCGGCGCGGGCGTCGACGCCTCCTCGGGGGCGATGCTGGAACTGGTGCCCAATCCGGTCAACGTGCAGCTTGAATGCCGCTGAGCCATCGGCTCGGCCGACGCGCGAAGCCCGCCGAATATTGGCGGGCTTTTCCATTGGGGGAATGTCCGTCAAGAACTCTGCTGCGGTAGCCTCTGCTATGGGGAAGGAACCGGACCGTCACCTTCCCGCCAGTGATCCGACGAGAGGCATGATGGCGCCGATGATGAGGCCGCGCACCCATGCTTGCCAGGAGCGAGCGAAGCCGCAGCTTTTCAAATGTGCAGGTCGGATACGCCGACATACTCCCCAAATGCGCGTCGCGAACCTTCGTGGCTGTTCCGGGCCATCACCTGGATCGATCATGGAGTGAGCATAGCTTGCCCCCGGCAGGCCGCAAGGGGCTCAGGCTGACCTTCCGCCCGGTCCGCGGGCTGGCCTTGGCTTGCCAACGATCTCACCACGCATGATGGCCGATCCCGGCAGGTGTCTTTTTCATGCCCCGCGCGCGGGAACGCCCGGCGGGGCGGTCGCCGCAGGCCCGCCCTTGGCGAAACGGCAGGGGAAATTCCCCGGTCCGGGGGGTGCCCCCGCGCGAGGGGCCGGCTTTTCCGGCCGGCCGCGGCGGGTTTGCTGTTCCCTTCGCCGCCCGCTTGCGCCTAGTCTCTGCCCGAAGAAGGGGAGAGTTTCCATGTCCGAGAAATGGGGTTTCGACACCACCGCCATCCATGCAGGCAGCGCGCCCGATCCGGCGACCGGGGCGCGGCAGGTGCCGATCTATCAGACCACGGCCTATGTCTTTCAGGACGCCGCCCATGCCGCGCGGCTCTTTGGCCTGCAGGAGGTCGGCTATATCTATTCCCGCCTGACCAACCCGACCGTCGCGGCGCTACAGGCGCGGGTCGCGGAACTCGAGGGCGGGGCGGGGGCGGTCTGCTGTTCCTCGGGCCACGCGGCGCAGATCATGGCGCTGTTCCCGCTGATGGGGCCGGGGCGCAACATCATCGCCTCGACCCGGCTTTATGGCGGCACCATCACCCAGTTCAGCCAGACCATCAGGCGCTTCGGCTGGTCGTGCAAATTCGTCGACCTGGACGATCTGGATGCGCTGCGCGCCGCCATCGACGACGACACCCGCGCCATTTTCTGCGAATCGATCAGCAATCCGGGCGGCTATGTCACCGATATCCCGGCGGTCGCCAGGGTCGCGGATCAGGCCGGTCTGCCGCTGATCGTCGACAACACCCTGGCCACGCCCTGGCTGTGCAAGCCCATCGAAATGGGCGCGACGCTGGTCGTCCACAGCCTGACCAAATACATGACCGGCAACGGCACGGTGACGGGCGGCGCCATCGTCGATTCGGGCCGGTTCGACTGGTCGGCCTCGGACAAGTTCCCGAGCCTCTCCCAGCCCGAGCCCGCCTATCACGGGTTGAAGTTCCACGAGACCTTCGGCGCGCTGGCCTTCACCTTCCACGGCATCGCCATCGGGCTGCGCGACCTGGGCATGACCATGAACCCGCAGGCCGCGCATTACACGCTGATGGGGATCGAGACGCTGGGCCTGCGCATGGCCCGCCATGTCGAGAACGCGCTTGAGGTCGCGGAATGGCTGGAGGCGGATCCGCGCGTGACCTCGGTCACCTATGCCGGCCTGGCTTCCTCGCCCTGGAACGAAACGGCGCGGCGGGTCTATCCCAGGGGGGCGGGGGCGCTGTTCACCTTTGCGATCAAGGGCGGCTACGACGCGGCGGTGAAGCTGGTGGATAACCTCAAGCTTTTCAGCCATGTGGCGAACCTGGGCGATTCGCGTTCGCTGGTGATCCATTCCGCCTCGACCACGCACAGCCAGCTGACCGACGAGCAGAAGATCGCGGCCGGCGCCGGGCCCGATGTGGTGCGGCTCTCGATCGGGATCGAGGACGCGGCCGACATCATCGCCGACCTGGATCAGGCGCTGGCCGCGGCCACGGCCTGAAGCGAAAGGGCGGCGCATCGCTGCGCCGCCCGTCGGGGGGTCAGTTCGCCGGAGGCTCGACCGGGGGCTCCTCGGGTGCGATTTCACCCTCGGGCTGCCCGCC
This sequence comes from Paracoccus sp. P2, assembly GCF_046335115.1. NCBI lineage: Bacteria > Pseudomonadati > Pseudomonadota > Alphaproteobacteria > Rhodobacterales > Paracoccaceae > Paracoccus > Paracoccus sp. P2. The sequence goes on from NZ_JBGOSN010000010.1 coordinate 71,209, forward strand.
GCCTTGCGGCGCATCGGCCGGGCGCATGGCGAAGACCGCGGTGACATCGGCGCGGACGGCCAGTTCGCCCGCCTCGATGGGGGTATCGGCCGCTTCGGCCGCCTGGGCGCGCATGGCCATCATCGGGCGCGGCCCGCCGCCCGTCGGCGCCTCGGAAAGCGAGATCAGCCGGCCAAGCCGCATGCCCGCCGCCTCGGCCATCACCTCGGCCCGGCGGCGCGCTTCGGCCACGGCCTCGGTGCGGGCCTGGTCCTCGGCCTCGGTCATGTCCTCGCGCGAAAACGCGATGCCGCTGATCTCGTTGGCGCCCGAGGCGACCAGCTTGTCCAGCACCGCGCCGAGCCCGGCGATGTCGCGCACCCGCACGGTCACGCTGTTTTGCGCGCCATAGCCGGTCAGCTTCGGCGGCTGGCCCTGGTCCGAGTAATCCATGACTGGCGACAGGTTCAGCCCCGAGGTCTGGATGTCGCGCGCCTCGATCCCCTCGGCCTTCAGCGTCTCGATGACCTTGGCCTGCGCCTCGGCATTCTGCGTCATCGCCTCGGCGGCGGTGGCGGCGCGGGTGCTGACGCCCAGGGTGATCGTGGCCATGTCGGGTTGCACCGTGGCATGGCCGGTGCCGGTCACGCTCAGCCTGGCGAAGGGGGCGGCATGTTTCATGGCGTGATGTCCCATCTGCGCGGGCGGAGGCGGCGGCGCGTCGGCCGGGGCGGTCTGGGCTATCAGCGGGCCGGCGCCCAGAACGATCAGCGTCGCGGCAGCCATCAGGGGTCGGAATCGGGGCATCTGGTCTTTACTCCTTGGCGCATCGGGTGCCTTGCCCTTGCGCGGTTGCCTTCACGAGCCCCTATAACGCCGCAAATACGTCTCGGGATGCCTCACAATCCGGTGTTCGGCTTTTCACGGATCGTGTTCTGGGCTAGTTCAGGATCATCAATCACGAAGATGCGTCCGGGCCAGCCCAGGGCGCCCGGAACCGAAAGCAAAGCCTGTCGATGTCGCTTGATTCCGTCACCGAATACGCCCTCTCCTTCAGCGAGGATGCCGTGCATCTGGAACGTCGCGAGCGGGGCCCGCAGGGGCAGGGCGGCGCCGCTCCGGCGGCCTGGCGGCACCTGGGCTCGGTCGATTTCGCCTCGCCGGACTTTCACGACGAGCTTGCGCGCCTGCGCAGCATGGCCACCGGAACCGAGGCGGTGCTGCCCGTCGTCCTGATCATTCCCGACGACCAGATCCTTTACACGACGCTGACCGTCGCGCCCGGCGCGGACCGCGACCATGCGGTGGGGCGCGCGCTGGACGGGCTGACCCCCTATGCGATCGAGGATCTGGCCTTTGACTGGCAGGGCGAGGGCGACAGCGTCCGCGTTGCCGCCGTGGCCCGCCAGACCCTGCGCGAGGCCCGCGATTTCGCCCGGCAATACGGATTCGAAGGACAGGGTTATTGTGCCGCGCCGGCCGCGGGGCTTTATCCGGGCGAGCCGGTCTTCGTGCTGGAAGCCGCTGCGCGCAGCCGGCCGCAGGTCGATCCGGCGCAGGCCGGGGTGACGGCCTCGGCGCTGCTGATCGAGGAAGAACCGGACGCAGCGCAGGACACGCTGGATCTTGACGGCGACGGCGACGAGGCGTTGGAGGATGCAGCCGCGGAAAGCCCCTCCCAGGCCCAGCCCGCGCCGGCGGCCGACGGGGAAGCCGACGTGGCCGAGGAGGTTTCGGCCCCGCCGGCAGAGCCAGAAACCGTGGCGGGATTTTCCGAGGATGCCGAAGTATTCACCGGGAATGACGACGAAAAAACGGAATCATCCCTGATCGGGGCGCCCGATCCCGTCTCGTTTCCCGCGGCCGATGAAAAGGCCGCCACCCCGGAGGAAGGCGATGCCTCGGGAATCGCCGAAGCGGCGGACCCGGACCAGCCGGCGGCTTTCGCGGCCGCGGCTACGGCGCCAGAGGCCGGACCCGGCACACGGTCTGCCGCCGCGCCTCAGGCCGGTGCCGCGCTGAACCCGCGGGCCCGTGCCGTGCATGAACGCGCGGCCGACGCCCGCCGCAGCCCCCGGCCGGCGGGCAGCGCCCCGGCGCAGCCCCGCCGCCCCGGCGAACGCGGCGGCCTTGCCGGGCTGATCGCGATGCTGGGCACGTTGGTCGTCGGGCTGATCCTGATCTGGGCCTTTTTGGTGCCGGATCGGCAGGAGCCGCAGCTTGCGGCCGCCGCACCGGCCACGCAGCCTGCCGCACCGGCCACGCAGCCTGCCGCACCGGCCACGCAGCCTGCCGAACAGGCCCCGGTGCAAATCGCCGAGCCCGCGCCCGCGGCTTCTCAGCCCGCCACCGCCATGACCGAGCCCGATCCTGCGCCGACGCCTGCCTTGGAGCCTGTCGCGGCACCGCAACAGCGCGTGGCGGTCGCACCGGCACCCGCGCCGCCCTCGGCCCTGACCGAGGAGGAGCGGCGCCGCGTCATGGTCGCCGCTGCCGCGGTCGCGGCCGCCGTGGTGCCGCCCCCGGCGCAGGTCACCGCAGCTGCCCCGGCGCCGGAACCCGCCCCCGCGCAGGACAGCACGCAGGACAGCACGACCGCCAGCGTCGCAGCGGCCGCCACGCTGCCCGCCGCGAGATCGGCCCCCGCTGCCGCGCCGGCCCGGCCCGGCCCAGCGGCCGCTCCGCTGACCAGTTCGGCCCGGCCGCAGCTGGCGCCGCGCCGCAGCACGCCGCAAACCACGGTGCCGCGCGCCGATACCGCGCCGCGCGTGCCCTCGGACCCGCTGCCCTATGAGGCCAGCCGGTCCCGCGTCCAACCCGTCGGCAGCGCGCGGCCCCCCGGACGCAGCCGCCCCGCAGCGCCGGCGCCCGCCTCGGCGGCGCCGGTATCGGCCCCCGCCCAGGTCCAGCCCGTCGCCGCGACCGGCAATGCGATGCTGCGCGGTTCGGCCCGGCCGCCGTCGCGCCCCGAGGGCTCGACCCCCGAGGTTCCGGGCGCGGGCCTGCCCGCCGACGACTTGACCCCGGCCGAGCAGGGGCATTTGCGCGACCTTATCCGCGACCTGGGCCGCAATGGGTTGGCGATGCAGCAATCCCCGCTGCGCGGCGAGCGGCTGGCTCAGGCACGGCCGCAGCGCAAGCCCGGCTCGGCCAGCGATGCCGTCAGACCATCGGCCATCGACGCCGCGCTGCGATCGGCGACCACGCCGCCACCGGACAAACCCGACCATGTCGAAAGCGCCGCCGCGCCCGCCCAGGATTCGGGCGGGCTTTTGCGTGGCTCGGCCCGTCCCCGTGCCCGTCCCGGCGCCCCGGCCGGCGGCGGGGTTTCGGGCAATGCGGTCGAGGCGGCCATCTCGGCCGCGGTCGCGGCATCGCCCACCACGCCGGGCGGGGTACAGCTTTCGGCGCTGGCCTCCTCGCCCCTGCCGCCCCGGCGGGGCGAGCGCGCGCCCTCGGCCCCCGACGCCGCGCCGGCGGCGGCCGCAGCCGCCGCTGCCGGACCCAGCGAGGCCGAACTGGCCGCCCGCCGCAAGCTTGACGAGCAGTTGCAGGCCCAGGCCGAGGCGCGCATCCGCGCCCGCGCCGCCGCCGATGCCAAGGCCGAGGCCGAGGCCCGCGCCCAGGCCGAAGCCCGCGCCCGCGCCCAGGCCGAGGCCGAGGAACGGGCCGCGCGTGCCCAACGCCAGGACTACAAGCCGCCCGAGATCGACAACGAGCCCGAGATCGCCACCAATGCCCTGCCCAAGGGTACGACTTCGGCCTCGGTGGCCAAGGCGGCGACGCAGGCGCGCGGCATCGACATGGGCCGCACCACGGTCATCGGCATCATCGGCGCCGGCAAGGCCAGCCGGGCGCTGATCCGGCTGCGCAGCGGCAAGGTGGTGACGGTCCGGCTGGGCGACCGCATCGACGGCGGCACGATCAACTCCATCGGCGACGGACGGCTGACCTATGTCAAGGCGGGCCGCACCCACGAATTGAGGATGCTGGACGGGCGGTGACCAGGGTCCGCTGGCCGGCGCCTTTCCGGGTCGCTTGCCCGGCCCTTGCCCAAGCGGCAGGAGCGGTCCCGCCACGCGAAGGCGGGCGGTGGCCCAGCCTGCGGGATGGTTTCGTGGCTTGGGGACGCATCCTGCGCGCCGCGCCCCGCTGGCCGTTGCGGGAACGCCCGGGCGCCTGTCGGGGCTGGGCGCGGCCATGGCCCCTGCCGGGCCGAAGGCGGGCCGCTTCGCTTGGTGTCCACTGCTTCTGGCGTGATCGTCGCCGTCAACGCGCCGAGAGGCCCCGCGTGATAGCCGTCCAGGCGGTCGCGCACCGCGGCCCGCCCTTGCCGTTGCCGGGACGGGTACGAACCGCCCGCCGGGTCAGCCGTTCCGGCGCAGCACCTGCCCGGCAAGATAAAGCGAGCCGCAGATCAGGATGCGCGCGCCGGGCTGGTCTGCGGCGATGCGGCTGACGGCCGCCAGCGTATCCGGGGCGGTGCCGGCCGCAAGCCCTACCGAGGCTGCGGCCGCGGCAGTATCCTCGGCTGGCAGGGTGTTCGGTTCGCCGGGAATCGCCACGGCGGTCAGGCTTTGCGCGACGCCGGCCAGCGGCCGCATGTAGCCTGCGACATCCTTGGTGTTCAGCATGCCGCAGACGAGATGCACCGGCCGGCGGGGCAGGGCGGCCAGCGTCGCCGCCACCGCCTCGCCACCGGCCGGGTTGTGGCCGCCGTCAAGCCACAATTCGCAGGCCCCCGCCGCCTCGACCAGCGGGCCATGGTTCAGGCGCTGCATGCGCGCGGGCCATTCGACCTCGGTCACTGCGGCGCGGGCCTCGATGCGGCCGAAGCCCAGCTCGCGCAGCGCGGCGATGGCGGTGCCGGCATTCACGATCTGATGCGGGCCGGGCAGGACGGGCAGGGGCAGGTCCATCAGCCCGTGTTCGTCCTGGTAGACCAGGCTGTCGCCCTCGCGCCGGCTGTCCCAGTCCTGCCGGCCGATGCGCAGCGGCGCGAACAGCCGCTCGGCCTTCTGCTCGATCACCTCGCGGGCGACGGCCTCTTGCGGGGCGACGATGCAGGGCACGCGGCGTTTCATGATCCCGGCCTTTTCGCCGGCGATCTCGGCCAGCGTCTCGCCCAGGTATTGCGTATGGTCGATGCTGATGGGGGTGATGACGGTCAGGGCCGGCGCCTCGATCACATTGGTCGCGTCTAGCCGGCCGCCCAGGCCCACTTCCAGCAGCGTGTAATCCGCCGGCGTGCGCGAGAAGGCCAGGAAGGCCGCCGCGGTGGTGATCTCGAAGAAGGTGATCGGCGCGCCGGCGTTCGCGGCCTCGCATTCCTCGAGCGCCGCGGCCAGTTCGGCTTCCGAGATCAGCTCTCCGGCCAGCCGGATGCGTTCGTGGAACTGCGCCAGATGCGGCGAGGTATAGGCATGGACGCGCTTGCCGGCCGATTCCAGCCCGGCGCGGATCATCGCCTGGGTCGAGCCCTTGCCGTTGGTGCCGGCGATATGGACCACCGGCGGGATGTGGCGTTCCGGGTTGCCGAGTGCGGCCAGGATGCGGTGCATCCGGTCCAGCGACAGGTCGATGACCTTGGGATGCAGCTGCATGAGCCGCGCGAGAATGGCGTCGGAGGAGGTCATCGCGATGTCGTCCGGCCTAGGCGGATGGGCTGTCGGCCGGGGTCTCGGCGCGCGGGGCGGCGATGGTGCCGGGTGCGGGCAGGTCGCCCACCACCGGCGCGGGCAGGCCGCCCAGCATGCGCAGGATCGAGACCAGTTCCTCGCGCAGCTTCTTGCGATGCGTCACCCGGTCCAGCATGCCGTGTTCCAGCAGGTATTCGGCGCGCTGGAAGCCCTCGGGCAGCTTTTCGCGGATGGTCTGCTCGATCACGCGCGGGCCGGCGAAGCAGATCAGCGCGTTCGGTTCGGAAATCTGGATGTCGCCCAGCATGGCATAGCTGGCGGTGACGCCGCCGGTGGTCGGATGGGTCAGCACGACGATATAGGGCAGCTTCGCCTCTTTCAGCATCTGCACGGCGACGGTGGTGCGCGGCATCTGCATCAGCGACAGGATGCCCTCCTGCATGCGCGCGCCGCCGGCGGCCGAGAACAGCACCAGGGGCCGCTTCAGCTTCACCGCGCGTTCGGCCGCGGCGATGATGGCGTTGCCGACATACATGCCCATCGAGCCGCCCATGAAGGAAAAGTCCTGCGCGGCGGCGACGATGGGGGTGCGGCCGATCTCGCCCTCGGCGACCAGCATCGCCTCTTTCTCGCCGGTGGATTTCTGCGCGGCCTTCATGCGGTCGGGGTACTTCTTCTGGTCGCGGAAGCCCAGCGGGTCGGCGACCGGCTCGGGCACCTTGACCTCGACGAAGACGCCGCCGTCGAACAGCGCGGCAAAGCGGCTGCGCGGGCTGATCGCTAGGTGATGGTCGCAATTCGTGCAGACGTTCAGGTTGTCCGACAATTCGCGGTGGAACAGCATGGTCCCGCATTCCGGGCATTTGGTCCACAGGTTCTCGGGCACTTCGCGGCGCGAGAACAGCGAATTGATGCGCGGACGGACATAATTGGTGATCCAGTTCATCGGCGGCCCCCTGCGCTGCGTTCAGGGGCTCAGATATGCAAAGCGGTGCCGAATTGCAATTCCGCGCTGTCCGGGCTTTCATGGCGGCATGTGGACCGAAGCCCTTGTGTTCATGCATTACGCAGCTGCGCTGGCCGTTTCGGTGCGCGTGCTGCTGCGCCCGCGGCTTGAGCCGACGGTCCGGCTGTCCTGGATCCTGGTGATCGAACTGGTGCCGCTGGTCGGCATCCTGGCCTATGTGCTGTTCGGCGAGATCCGCATGCGCGGCGCCGAGGTCGAGACCATGGCCAATGTCCGCTCGCGCCTGTCGGGCCTGTGGCAGCCCAGCCCCGAGGAACTGAAGGTCCTGCCCGATTTCGCCGAGCCGGTCATCAAGGCGAATCACGCCACGACCGGCTTTGCCGCCGTGGCCGGCAACCGCGCCGCGCTGCTGCCCGAGGACGACAGCGCCATCGCCGCGCTGGTCGAGGCGATCGACGGCGCGAACGAACATGTCCACATGCTGTTCTATATCTGGCTCGACGATGCCTCGGGCCGGGCCGTGGCCGAGGCGGCGATCCGCGCCGCGGGGCGTGGCGTCAAGGTGCGGGCGATCATCGACGCCTTCGGCTCGCGCGCCTTCGGCCGCTCGGATGCCTGGGCGCAGATGAAGGCGGCGGGGGTCGAATGCGTCGAGGCGCTGCCGCTGAGCATCCCGGTGATCGGCGGCCTCTTTCAGCGTATGGACCTGCGCAATCACCGCAAGATCGTGGTGATCGACCATGTGCTGGGCTTTACCGGCAGCCGCAACTGCTCGGACCGGGCCTTTGCCGTCAAACCGCGCTATGCGCCCTGGATCGATGTTTTCCTGGCCATCGAGGGGCCGGTGGTGCGGCAGATGCAGGCGGTCTTCCTGCAGGACTGGATGAGCTATACCGGCGAAGACCTGGGCGAGATGCTGCGCATGACCCGTCCCGTCACCGCGCCGGGCGAGGTGGCGCAGGTCGTCGCCACCGGCCCGGACGAGCGCCAGGGCTCGCTGTCGGATTGCATGGTGACGATGATCCATGCCGCGCGCGAGCGGCTGGTGATCACCACGCCCTATTACGTGCCCGACGCCTCGCTCGATTCGGCGATCCGCACCGCGGCGCGGCGGGGCGTGGACGTGACCGTGATCCTGCCCGAGCGCAATGATTCGCTGGTGGTGCAGGCCACCTCCGAAGGGTTCTATTACGGGCTGGTCTCGGCCGGGGTGAGGCTGATGCTGTTCAGGGACGGCCTGCTGCATTCCAAGATCATCACCGTGGACGGGCGCATGGCGATGCTGGGCAGCGCCAACATGGACCGTCGCAGCTTCGAGCTGAACTACGAGATGAACATGCTGTTCCTGGGCGGCGATGTCACCGAGCGGCTGGATGAACGCCAGCAGGGCTATATCGACCGCGCCCGCCCGATCCACCTGGACGAGATCCGCGGCTGGTCGATCCGGCGGCGGCTGCGCAACAACCTTCTGGCGCTGGCGGCGCCGATCCTGTGACGGAGGAAGCGATGACGGACCGCAGCAAGGACAAGATCGTGGAGGGCGCGCCGGCGCTGTTGCCGGACGAATTGCGCAGGGCGCTGGCCGACCTGCCCGACTGGCGCCTGGCCGAGGACGGCAAGTCGATCTGCCGCGAATGGCGCTTCAAGAACTTCAGGCGGGCGGCGCAGCTGGCCAACCTGGCCGCCTGGCAGGCCGAGGCAGCCGGGCACCATCCCGACATCGCCTTTGGCTGGGGCCATGCCCGCGTCACCTATGCCACCCATTCGGCCGGCGGCGTGACGATGAACGACCTGATCATGGCCGCCCGGCTGGATACCGCCCTGGGCTAGGCACGAGCGCCAGCCCCTTGCTCCGCGGGCGGGCTGGGCCTATCCAGAATCCAGCCGGAGGATGCAGCCATGAAGAACAGCCGTTTCGACAAGTCGACCCTGCCCAGTCGCCATGTGACCGAAGGGCCGGCCCGCGCGCCGCATCGCAGCTATTTCTATGCCATGGGCATCTCGGAGGAAGAGATCCATTCCCCCTGGGTCGGCGTGGCGACCTGCTGGAACGAGGCCGCGCCCTGCAACATCGCGCTGGCCCGGCAGGCACAATCGGTCAAGCAGGGCGTCAAGAAGGGCGGCGGCTGCCCGCGCGAGTTCACCACCATCACCGTCACCGACGGCATCGCCATGGGGCATGAGGGGATGCGCTCGAGCCTGGCCTCGCGCGATGCCATCGCCGACACGGTCGAGCTGACCATGCGCGGGCATTGCTATGACGCGCTGGTCGGGCTTGCCGGCTGCGACAAGTCGTTGCCGGGCATGATGATGGCCATGGTGCGGCTGAACGTGCCCAGCGTCTTCATCTATGGTGGCTCGATCCTGCCGGGCAAGCTCAACGGCCGCGACGTGGTGGTGCAGGACGTGTTCGAGGCGGTGGGCCAGCACGCGGCCGGCAACATGTCCGATGCCGAGCTGGAGATCCTGGAGCGCGTGGCCTGCCCCTCGGCCGGGGCCTGCGGCGGGCAATATACCGCCAACACCATGGCCTGCGTCAGCGAGGCCATCGGGCTGGCGCTGATGAACAGCTCGGGTGCGCCGGCGCCCTATGAATCGCGCGACCAATACGGGCTGGCCTCGGGCGAGGCGGTGATGGCCCTGATCGAAAAGAACATCCGCGCCCGCGACGTGGTGACGCGCAAGTCGCTGGAAAACGCGGCGCGGGTGGTGGCTTGCACCGGCGGCTCCACCAATGCCGGGCTGCACCTGCCCGCCATCGCGCATGAGGCGGGAATCCCCTTCGACCTGTTCGACGTCTGCGACATCTTTCGCGACACGCCCTATTTCGTGAACCTGCGCCCCGGCGGCGAATACGTCGCCAAGGATCTGTTCGAGGCCGGCGGCGTGCCGGTGGTCATGCGCGAGCTGCGCCGCGCCGGGCTGATCCACGAGGATTGCCTGACTGCCTCGGGCCGCAGCATCGGCGAGGAGCTGGATCTGGTGGACCGCGACATCGACGGCAAGGTCATCCATCCGGTGACGGCGCCGCTGTCCAGGACCGGCGGCGTGGTCGGGCTGCGCGGCAACCTGGCACCCGACGGCGCCATCGTGAAGGTCGCGGGCATGGCGCCCGAACACCAGGTCTTTACCGGCCCCGCCCGCGTCTTCGAATGCGAGGAAGAGGCGTTCGAGGCCGTCACCCGCCGCGATTACAGCGAGGGCTGCGTGATCGTCATCCGCAACGAGGGCCCGGCCGGCGGCCCCGGCATGCGCGAGATGCTGGCGACCACCGCGGCGCTTTCGGGGCAGGGCATGGGCAAGAAGGTGGCGCTGATCACCGACGGGCGGTTTTCGGGTGCGACGCGCGGCTTCTGCGTCGGCCATGTCGGCCCCGAGGCGGCGCATGGCGGCCCCATCGCCCTGCTCTGCGACGGCGACATGATCACCATCGACGCGATCCGGGGCGAGATCTCCGTGGCGCTGAGCGACGAGGAGCTGGCGCGGCGCCGTGCCGCATGGGCCGGGCCGCGCAAGACGGATTATGCCTCGGGCGCGCTGTGGAAATACGCCCAGCTGGTCGGCAAGGCCCGCTACGGCGCCGTGACCCATCCGGGTGCGGCCGCCGAAACCCACGTCTACATGGATCAGTAACAGGCGGACGCATGGCAATACGCCCTGGTAAATGGTTTGAACGCAAGACCCGGGAACGGGCGGCACGGCAATGGACGGCGCTGGCCGGAAGGGTCGAGAGGCTGCACCCCGCCCGCCTGAGCCGTCTGCGCGACGAGGCGCGGGAATTGCGTGGCAGCCTCGATCGTTTCCTGATCGGCGCCGATCGCCACGCGTCGCGTTCGCGCGCGGCGCTGGACGCGCTGCACCTGCCCGGCGGCACCGACTGGCGCTGGCGCCCCGGCTTCATGGCCGGGCAGGTCTCGCCCCGCGGGCTGGCCGGGCCCGAGAGCGGGGATCGGCTGGGCGAGGGGGCGGCGGTCTGGCACGACTGCCCCGAAAGCGCGCTGATCCTGCAACAGCTGGCCAATGACGGCGCGACCGACCTGTCGCCCTTTGGCATGCGGCTCGAGGTGTTCGGCTTTGCCGGCAGTTTCCTGTCGCTGTCCATCGACCTGCCCGAAAGCGCGTTGCAGGGTCTGACCCGCAGCCATATCCTGCGGCTGGAAACCGGTATCTTCGCCGAGCGCGCGCTGGGGGTTTATGCGCGGCTCAACATCGGCCATGGCCCGAACACCGACCAGGCCACGCTGCAATTGCGCCGCTTCGAGGCAGGCCATTACAGTCGGCAGGTGACCGAGTTCGACCTTGCCTATATTCCGATGAACGAAAAGCGGCTGGAAAAGATCTGGCTGGACCTGATCTTCGAGGCGCCGCGCATGAACGCGGTCGAGATCCGCGAGCTGTTCTTCTCGCGCCATCTGCGAGCCCAGTTCTGACCCGATGCTGACCAAGGATGTTTTTAATGAGTGAATTTGAATCCCTGGGGCTGAAAAGCGGGATCTGGCAGGGGGTGATCCACCGTGACGCCCAGCCGGGCCGGCTGGTGCTGGTGCATATGGGCAGCCGCGTGGCCGAAGCCCGCCTGGCCGCCGAAGCCCCCGGCCGCTGGCGCGTCGCCGCCGCGATCCCGGCCGAGCGGCTGTCGGAGGGCGCGCAAAGCTTCCTTCTGCTCGAGGATGGGGGCGCCGAGGGCGAGCCGCCCCGGCCCGGTGCCCGCCGCCTGGCCAGCCTGACGCTGGTTGCGGGCGAGATCCTGGACGGCGACCTGCATGCCGAGCTGAGCCTGATGCGCAGCGAACTGGAACTGCTCAAGAAAGAGCTGCGCCGGCTGGCAGCCGAGCCGGCCTGAAGGCCGCGCGCGGTCCTTGTCCCTTCAATCCTTGCTCCAATAGCCGTAGCCGCCCAGCTCGGCGAATCCCAGCCGGTCATAGACGGCGCGGGCGCCGGTATTGGCGCGGCCGACCGCCAGCGCCAGCCGGGTGGCGCCCTGCGCCTCGGCCCAGGCCGCCGCCGTGCGGATCAGCCAGCCCGCCACGCCCTGCCGGCGCAGGGCGGGCACCACCTCGATGGCATGGATCATGGCGACCGGCCCGTCCAGCGCCACGAAGGCCGCGCCGGCCGCCCGGTCCTGCACCCGTCCCAGCAGCGCCGTCTTGGGCAGGGCCACCCGCTCCATCACCGCCTGGCGGGCGGCCGAGACATTGCCGTCGTTCCAGATGTCACGCTGCATGGCCAGCGGCGGCCAGATCGCAAAGGCGGTCAGCGGCGGGACGGGCAGGGCGATCAGCCGGGCGCAGTCGGCGGCCAGGATCGCGGTCGGCGTGCCATGGCGAAAGCCCTGCGCCGCCAGGGCCAGCGCCAGCGCCGTATCGTCATCGGCGACGCGGAACATCGGCCGTTCGTTCCAGCCGCGCTGGATGGCTTCGGCCCGGGCGATATCGGCCTCGGTCCAGCCCGGCCGCGCGGCGCGGGCCGAGCTGACGCGACCGCCGCCGCCCCGGCCGCGGCCGACCAGGAAGCCGCCGGCCGGCGCATATTCGGCGGCGGGCCAGGTGGTCTCGAAGGCGCGGGCCAGGTCGGGATCGGCGATCACAGCGCCAGCCTTTCGCGCAGCAGGGTCATGGCATCGGTGACGCGCCTGCCGTCCAGCCCGCGGATCACCAGGCTGGTGCCATAGCGCTGCCCGCTCTGGAAGGGATAGGAGCCCAGCGACAGGTCCGGGAAGGCATCGGCCACGGCGCGCAGCTCGTCGGCCACGTCGGATTCCGGGCGCAGCACCTCCAGCGCCTCGCTGACCGAGGGGCGGCCGGTTGGCAGCTTGTCCACGATGGCCTCGACCATGGCGCGGAACACCTCGGGCACCCCGGCCATGACATAGGTATTGCCGATATGGAAACCGGGCGCGGCGGAATGGGCATTCGGGATCAGTGCCGCGCCAAGCGGGATGCGGGCCATGCGCAGGCGGTTGCCGGTCACTTCGACGCCGCGCGCCTGCCAGCGCTCGACCATGACGCGCCGGGCCTCCTCGTTGATCTCGATACCCACGCCGAAGGCGGCGGCGACGGCATCGGCGGTGATGTCGTCATGCGTCGGCCCGATGCCTCCGCTGGTGAACAGCATGTCCCAGGCGCCGCCCAGTGATTTGTCCAGCGCCTTGATCGAGGCGACGATCTGGTCGTGGTCGTCGCCGACGATGCGCACCTCGCGCAGGTCGACGCCGATGCTGTTCAAGACCTGCGACAGGTAATGGGCATTGCCCTCGCGCGTGCGCCCCGAAAGGATCTCGTCCCCGATGACGAGGATGGCGGCGGTGGGATTGTCGGATTGCATCGGCGCGTTCCTCTGGCGATCTGCTGCGGTCCGCAAATGTATAGGTCCGCGCGAGGGGCTGGAACAAGTGGCGCCATGGGACTATCTGTGGAGGCGGACCAGCAGGACGACGCCAAGGGGACGCCATGAACGACGCACGCCAGACCCGCGAGGGGATCCGCATCCACGAGCCGCAGGACTTCCAGGGCATGCGGGCGGCCGGGCTGATCGCGGCGCAGATCCTGGACGAGGTCGGCCCCTTGGTGCAGCCCGGCGCCACCACCGGCGCCTTAGACGATTTCATCCGGGGCCGGGTCGGGGAACTGGGGGCCACCAGCGCCACCATCGGCTATCGCGGCTACCAGCATGCCAGCTGCATCAGCGTGAACCATGTCGTCTGCCACGGCATTCCTGGCGACAAGATCCTGGCCGACGGCGACATCCTGAACATCGACGTGACCGTGATCGTGGACGGCTGGTTCGGCGACAGCTCGCGCATGTATGTGGCGGGCAAGCCTAGCGTCAAGGCGCGGCGGCTGATCCAGGTCACCCATGACGCGCTGATGCGCGGCATCGAGGCCGTCCGCCCCGGCGCCACCTTCGGCGACATCGGCTGGGCGATCCAGTCCTATGTGGAATCGAACCGCATGTCGGTGGTGCGCGACTTCTGCGGCCACGGCCTGGGCCGCAGCTTCCATGCGCCCCCGAACGTCCTGCATTTCGGCCGCCCCGGCAAGGGCCCGGTGCTGGAGGAGGGCATGTTCTTCACCATCGAGCCCATGGTGAACCTGGGCCGCCCCGAGACCAAGATTCTGGCCGACGACTGGACGGCGGTGACCCGCGACAAGTCGCTCTCGGCCCAGTTCGAGCATTCGATCGGCGTCACCGCGGATGGCTGCGAGATCTTCACGCCGTCGCCCAAGGGCCTGTTCTTCCCCGATCTGGGCTGAGTCCCCGGCCCGGCTTCTTCGTTCCGGAAATACCCATGCGACCGCGCAACCGTCGCTGCCGCATGGGTATTTGTGAAACGGAGAAACCGCAGGCCATCGCCCAAGGGCCGGGCCGGCGCCCGTTTCGCCGTTTGGCAGATACCCAAGCAGCGCCGCCCGCCGGCGCGGCATCAATGCTTGCGAATCGTCTCGCCTGGCATGATGGTTGGGGCCAGCGCGATGATGCCTTTTTCGGGCCGCGGCTCCTTGCCGGCGACGATGCGGGCCGCGCGCCGGCCGATATCGATGCGACGGGCATCGGTGGTGGTCAGCCGCATCGGCAGCCCGTCCAGCAGTTCGACGCCGTTGAATCCGGCAAGCCCCAGCCGGCCGGGAATGTCATAGCCCTTCTCCATGCACCACAGAAGCCCGCCGGCCCCGATCATGTCATTGGAGAAATACAGGAAATCCAGCTCCGGTTCGCGTGTCAGGATGCGCTCGGTCATCTCGCGCCCCTTCAGCAGCGACGAGCCGCCCTGGTAATATTCCCGCGCGGCCAGTTGCACGCCGTGCTCGCCCAGCCGCTCTTCGAAGCCGGCCAGCCGCTTGCGCGCCCGGTGGTCCTCCGGCATGTGGGTGCCGATGAAGCCGATGCGGCGATAGCCGGCGGCCAGGATCTCGTCGGCCATCTCGGCCCCGGCCCGGCGGTGCGAGATGCCGACGGCAGTATCGATCGGCGTGCCGTCCACATCCATGATCTCGACCACCGGCAGGCCGGCATTGTCCAGCATCGCCCGCGCCGCCCGGCTGTGCTCCAGCCCGGCCAGGATCACCCCCGAGGGGCGCCAGCTCAGCATGTCGTAAAGCACCGTGTCCTCGCGAGAGGGGCTGTAATTCGTTACCCCCACCACCGGTTGCAGCCCGGTATCGTCCAGCTCGGCCGAGATCCCGCCCAGCACGTCGGGAAACACCATGTTCGATAGTGACGGGATGACCACCGCGACCAGGTTCACGCGCTGGCTGGCCAGGCCGCCGGCGATCTTGTTGGGGACATAGCCCAGCGTGCGGGCGGCGGTCAGCACCTTCTCGCGCGTGGCGGCCGAGACATCGCCGCGGTTTCGCAGCACGCGGCTGACAGTCATCTCGGACACGCCCGATGCTTCGGACACATCGCGCAGGGTCAGCGGGCGGCGGGGTCTTTTCGTGTTCATCGCAATTACCGAGACGCAATCATGTTACCGTTATCTTTTCCGTCCGGCCGCGGCAAGCTTGCCATTTTCGCAGCCAGGGGGCAAAAGGGGTCCTAGGCGGCCCCGTGGCTCAACTGGATAGAGCAGCCCCCTCCTAAGGGGCAGGTTGCAGGTTCAAATCCTGCCGGGGTCACCATAAATTTCAGGTAGTTATCAGTCATTATAAGGTATGCCCTTTGGTTTGTCGAACCGAAACGACTGGTCGAATCTCAAGAGCGCCGGCCGCTTTCCGCAGGTGCTGGGGGCTGAATCGGGCATAGGTTGCCCGCGTGATGTTCGGGTTCGAGTGGCCCAGGTATTCAGCGATTTCCTCGATAGGAACGCCGGCCTCGGCCATGAACCGGCCCGCAGTCCTGCGCAGGTCGTGGCGGGTGCAATGGGCGATCCCGGCGCGCTCCACGGCGGCGTTGAATCCGGTCTTGATCGAACCGACCTTCCGCCCGCCCCATTCGATGACATAGTCCGAGACGCCCGATAGCTTCGCGGTTTGCAGGGCCGCCATCAGGCTATCGTTGATCGGCACCGTGGCCCGGCCCTTCCTTGGCCCCAGGTCGTTCGGCGCCAGCTTGATCACCCGGCGCGCGAGGTCCACCCGATCCCATGTCAGATCCAGCAGCGCGCCGATCCGGCCGGCGGTGGTGACCATCAGCAGAATCGCCAGACGAATGTGCGGCGCGGACGCTGCGGCCAATAGCCGCTCAACCTCATCGCGCGTCAGGTAGCGGTCCCGAGGCTGCGGGGTGTGCGGCAATTCGATGCGCGGGGCGGCCTCGATCAGGCGGCTTTTCGCTGCCCATGACAGGCAGGTGCGCAGGCAACCAAGGTCGGTCCTGATCGTGCCATCCTTGCGGCCTGCCCGGCGGCGCTTAGCGATGAAACTGCGGCAGTCCTCGGCGGTGATCTGACTGGCCGACAGGTGGCCGAAGTCTGGCAGGACGTTCTTGCCGACCTGCCGCATCTTCGCGGCTTGCCGCCGGCCCTCAACCTCGCGGGTGTAGGCTTCCCATATCTCCGAAACCAGCACCCCGGCCTTGGGCGCATTGGCTTTTAGAATCAGGTCACGCGCTTCACGCTCGGCTTCCTTTGCCGTGTGTGCCTCAAGGCGATAACGCCGTCTGCCTCCATCGTCGTCGTTCCAGATGACGACGAATCGTCCTTTGAGACGGCCGATCCGATAATCCCGCATTCGTAAGCCTCCACAGTATCATGCGTGATCCGCAGCATGCGGCCGACGCGGAAAGCCGGCAACTTGCCGGATCGGATCAGATGACGAACCGTCTCTCCCGAGACGCCCCAGCGCTCGGCCAACATGTCGGGGGTGTATGGCCTCCCCATCTACGCCTCCCTCTGTGCGGGGCGGACAGGCTCACGCCATAGCCGTTCATCTGCCTCGGCCTCGGACCATAGTTTCAGCCCGGCTGCCTCAAGCGCGGCCCGATTTTCCGGCGTGTCCTCGACCTTGGTAATCTGCCAGCTATCGCCAAGGCCACCTGTCCAGTGCTTGCTCTCAAGCGATTGGCGCAGATCGTCATGGCCCTTGAAGCGCAGGCAGTAGCCCTCATGTGCCCACGCGCCGTAGCTTTCGCGGAAATAGTAGCGGTCGCTCTCGACAAGCTGCTGGCGGTGGACGGCGCGGGGATCGACCTTGGTAATATGGCCGTTCTTTCGGTTACGCCAGACCATGTGACCGTTGGTGTTCAGCACGTCCAGCACCTGCTTGTGCGTCATGCCGGCATATTTGGAGATTTCGCTGATCGTCGCCGTGTCCTTGAATTTCAGGACGGCGCGGATCGCATCGAGGACGGGTCGCTCACTCATCCCCGCCTCCCTGTCCGGTGCGGCGGTTCCACCCATCTCGCAGCGCCTCATAGCTATCATGCTCACAGTTTGGCATGATGCAGTCCACGGTTTGGCACTCGGTATAGAACCGTCCCCTGGACGCGGGGCTGTAGTCGTCGCAATTGACGAAAACTGGCTGCCCACACAGCGGACACGGCAGAAACTCGCTCTTCCATGCCATCACCCCTTCTCCCCCGTGCTGGACAGGGCGGCGCGAGCGGCGACAACTTCCGGCAGGCTGCGCGTTCCCTCGTCACTGTCATAGAGGCCGACCATGCCGCGCAGCGCCTCCCGCAGCCTCCGGTTTTCCTCGGCCTGCGCGGTGATGAGGTCGGCGATTTTGATGCGGATCTCCCATGGCAACCCGACACTCGGGTCCCGCAGGTAGTTGTCCAACTCCACCAGTTCCCGCGCTTTGTCGTGCTGGGTCATTCCCCGCCCTCCTTCTCAATGGCGGCGAG
The DNA here is from genome assembly GCF_046335115.1 of Paracoccus sp. P2. Lineage (NCBI taxonomy): Bacteria > Pseudomonadati > Pseudomonadota > Alphaproteobacteria > Rhodobacterales > Paracoccaceae > Paracoccus > Paracoccus sp. P2. Next base: position 88,576 of record NZ_JBGOSN010000010.1, read on the forward strand.
GATGGCTGACATGATATGCTCACCGTGATTGGCGTCCTTGAACAGGTCCGCCGCTCTCTGCATCCCCTCCCGCACCTTCTCGCGTCCATAGGCTTCAAGGGCGGCTTTGGCGTCAGCGGGAATGAGGGCGCGGATGCGACACGCTACGTCGCAGATTGCCCTACTTCTGGATCCAAGGTCAGTATCGGCACCTTTTCCCAGATAGTTAGTGGCTGCCAGACTGCACGTTTTAGCCGCCGCCTCATATGCCATTGCCACCTGCGCCCGTGCTTCGTCGCGCTCAGTGAGGAGCCGGGCTACAATCATATGCGCTTCATCTACAGCTTTTTCGTCACCGTGCTGAGATTGATAATGCCCACCGTCTCGATGTATAACCGCGAGCAACTCCCCGAGCCACTTAGCATTTGCGTCGCGCGCGGCTTCGGCTTTCTCGGCCCTACGCAGCAAGTCCGCCGCCGTGTCATTGGTCGAAGGTATGCGGTTTCTAGAAATGAGCGCAAGGATTTCTGAAAATTCGGTGGCGCCCTTTGGTCATGAGACCCTCTCGTTCTCCGCGCAGCATAAACTGCTTCCTATGACACCCAAGCCCAGCGGCTCAAAAAACAGTTGCAAGCCTTCTGCGCAATTCCTCGGGCTAACTATTCTCACCATATTGCCGGCCCCCGGATCACCACCGATAGTCGAGCGTGGCGATCACCGAGCGTCCTTCGCCGTAATAGCAGTTGGCCGAGGTCAGCGAGGCGCAGGAGGTGACATGGCGCTTGTCGAACAGGTTGCTGGCGCTCAGCCGAAGCATCACCCCCGCAAGCGACGGATCCTGTTTGCCGAAATCATAGCTCAACGCCACATCGACCAGGGTAAAGGAGGGCAGCTCGATCTGGTTGTTCAGGTCGCCGAAGCAGCGCCCGACATGACGCAAGCCGCCGCCTATGCCCAGGCCCTCCAGCGCGCCGCTCTGGACGGTGTAATGGGCCCAGAGCGTCGCCTGATGCTCGGGCGCGAGCTGGAGCTGGTTGCCCAGCTGCGCGGCGGTGTTGGTCCGGGTGATCTCGGAATCCTGCCAGGCGTAGGAGGCGACCAGATCGAACCCGGCCGCCAGATTGGCCTTGCCTTCCAGTTCGAAGCCGCGGACCTGCACCTCGCCGGTCTGCACCTGCGCCCAGGGGTTGCTGGCCGGCGGGTCGGGATCCTGAGTCAGGACGTTGGACTGCGTCAGCCGATATCTGAAGGCCGACCCGGTCACCAGTAGGATGTCGGCGGTGCGGGACCGGCGCATCATCATCGTCGATGCCCACCAGATCCATGCCGGGATCCGCATCCCCTCGGGCATCGAGGCCGGTGGCGCGCGGGAATGACCGTTTCCGCGACAGTCCCTGTCCGGCGACGGTCCCCGGGCCTGTCGCGGCTGATCCTTGGGCTGGCGGCGCTGATCGATCTCGCCCGCCGGCTGGGGCCGAGGATCGGCGACCTGTCCCGGGTGGACAGAATCGTGATCCACACCAGCCACCATACGCATCATGTCATCGGCACCGGCGCCAACGACCCGCAGAAGCTGGACCCCAAGGCCTCGCGCGAGACGCTGGACCATTCCATCATGTATATCTTTGCCGTGGCGCTGGAGGATGGCGGCTGGCACCACGAACGCTCCTATGCCCCCGAGCGCGCGAACCGGCCCGAAACCGTGGCGCTGTGGCACAAGATCACCACCGTCGAAGACCCGGAATGGACGCGGCGCTATCACGCCCGCGACCCGCGCGAAAAGGCGTTCGGCGGCCGCGTCGCGGTCACGCTCAGGGACGGCCGGGTGATCGAGGACGAACTGGCGCTGGCCGACGCCCATCCCGACGGCACCCGCCCCTTCGTGCGGGAAAACTATGTCCAGAAGTTCCTGACCCTGTCGGACGGCATCATCGCCACCGCCGAGCAGCACCGCTTCCTCGACGCGGTGCAAGGCCTGCACGACCTGCCCGCCGGGCGGCTGACCTCGGTCGAGATGTTCCGCGAGGTCCGCGCCCGCCTGCCCGGCGTGAAGCTGCTGGCCAACATGACCGAGTTTGGCCGCACCCCCGCCCTGACCGCCGAGGAGTTCCAGGAGCTGGGCTATGACATGGTGATCTGGCCGGTCTCGTCGCTGCGGGTGGCCAACAAGGCGCAAGAGCGGCTTTACGCCGCGCTGGCCCGCGACGGCGCGACGACGGCCATGCTGCCCGAGATGCAGACCCCGGGCCGAGCTTTACGACGCGATCGGGCTCAATGCCTTCGAGGCGCTGGACCGATCCATCGCCCGCAGCGTGCTGCCCGCGCAGGGCGCAAGCGCTTACCGCTCCGCCGGTCCATCCGCCAGCAGCTTCGCGGCGATATGCCGGCCGCGCGGAAGGGGCCGGACCTTCAGTCCCGCAGGTGAACGGGTCGGCTCCGCCGCACGCCGGTGTGGCGGCAGGTCTGCAAGACATGGTCGGCGACACCCAGCGCCGCCAGTTCCGCGCCCATCTGCGCCAGAGCCGCCTCGTCGATCAGTTCGGGATCGACCGTCGTGCGCACCTGATGGGCCGTGCCGCTGGCCAGCAGCAGCCGCAGGCTTTCCCTGGCCCTGTCGCCGCTGCCGGCCGCGCCCGTCACCCGCCGATAGCCGGAAAACGGCGCCTTCACGTCGAAGCCGACCCAGTCGCAAAGCGGCAGCACCGCCGCAAGCCGGGCCGGGTAAGGGCCGGCCGTATGCAGGCCGGTCCTGAACCCCAGGTCCCGGACCGCCCGCATCGCCTGGGGCAGGCCGCGCTGAAGCGTCGGTTCCCCGCCCGAGAACACCACGCCGTCGAGCAGGCTGCGCCGTCCCGCCAGAAAGCCCAGGATCTCTTGCCAATCCAGCGCCCCCTCGGCCTCGGGCGGGATGAGATGCGGGTTGTGGCAATAGGGGCAGTCCCAGGGACAGCCCTGCAGGAAAAGGGTGGCGACCAGCTCGCCCGGCCAGTCGCAGCTGGAGAGGCGCTGCAGGCCGCCGATGCGGATCTCAGCCAAGATCGGCCTGCCGCTCGCTGAAATACAGCCGCTCGCGGAATTCGCCCTTCTTGCCGCGGTTGAACGAGGATACCGGGCGGTGATAGCCCATCACCCGCGTCCAGATCTCGCAGGGCTGGCGTTCCTCATCCGCCAGCAGGATCTCTTCCGGTCCGGTTTTCCGGTCGTCGAACATGGTCTTTTCCTTTCTCAATGCGCGGCCGATTGCCGCTTTTTCGCGATAAGCTCTTCGTCGCAGCGCGGGCAGAACGCGTGTTCGCCCGCGATATGGCCATGCCTGGGGCAGACCGAGAATGTCGGCGTGACGGTGATGTAGGGCAGGCCGAAGTTCTCCAGTGCCCGGCGCACCAGCTTGCGGCAGGCCTCGGCCGAGGACAGCTGCGTGCCCATGTAGAGATGCAAGACCGTGCCGCCGGTGTATTTGCGCTGCAGCGCCTCTTGCCGTTCCAGCGCCTCGAACGGGTCGTCGGTAAAGCCGACCGGAAGCTGGCTCGAGTTTGTGTAGTAAGGCTCGTGTTCGGTGCCGGCCTGGAGAATGCCGGGGAAACGCTTGCGGTCCTCCTTGGCGAAGCGATAGGTGGTGCCCTCTGCCGGCGTCGCCTCCAAGTTATAGAGATGTCCGGTCTGTTCCTGGAAGGCGGTGATGCGCGCCCGCAGATGGTCGAGCAGCCGCAGCGCGAAGCCATGGCCCCAGCTCGTGGTGATGTCATGTGCATCGTCGGTGAAGTTGCGGATCATCTCGTTGATGCCGTTCACGCCCAGGGTCGAAAAATGGTTGCGCAGCGTGCCCAGGTAGCGCCGGCTATAGGGAAACAGCCCGTCGTCCATCAGCCGCTGGATCACCCGGCGCTTGATCTCCAGGCTGTCGCGGCCCAGGTCGAGCAATTCGTCCAGGCGACGCCGGAGCCCGGCCTCGTTGCCCTTGTGCAGATGGCCCAGCCGCGCGCAGTTGACGGTGACGACGCCCAGCGAGCCGGTCTGCTCGGCGCTGCCGAACAGGCCGTTGCCGCGTTTCAGCAGCTCGGTCAGGTCCAGTTGCAGCCGGCAGCACATGGACCGCACCATGTTCGGCTTGAGGTCCGAGTTCAGGAAGTTCTGGAAATAGGGCAGGCCGTATTTCGCCGTCATCGCGAACAGCAGCTTGGCGTTCTCGCTGTCCCAGGGAAAGTCCGGCGTGATGTTGTAGGTCGGGATCGGAAAGGTGAAGACCCGGCCCTTTTCGTCGCCGCGCGTCATCACCTCGATATAGGCGCGGTTGATCATGTCCATCTCGGCCTGCAAGGCGCCATAGGTGAAATTCATTGGCTGACCGCCGATCACGGGCACCTGGTCGCGCAGATCCTCGGGGCAGACCCAGTCGAAGGTCAGGTTGGTGAACGGGGTCTGCGTGCCCCAGCGCGAGGGGACGTTGAGGTTGAAGATCAGCTCCTGCATGGCCTGCCGCACCTCGGCATAGCCCAAGCCATCCTTGCGGATGAAGGGGGCCATATAGGTGTCGAAGGAACTGAAGGCCTGCGCGCCGGCCCATTCGTTTTGCAGCGTTCCCAGGAAGTTCACGATCTGGCCGATGGCGCTGGACAGGCGTTTCGGCGGCCCGGCCTCGACCTTGCCGGGGACGCCGTTGAAGCCCTCGGTCAGCAAGGTGCGCAGCGACCAGCCGGCGCAATAGCCGGCCAGCATGTCGAGGTCGTGGATATGCAGGTCGCCCCGGCGGTGCGCCTCGCCCACGGCAAGCGGATAGACATGCGACAGCCAGTAGTTGGCCACCACCTTGCCCGAGACGTTCAGGATCAGCCCGCCGAGCGAATAGTCCTGGTTGGCGTTGGCATTCACCCGCCAATCGGCACGGTCCAAGTATTCGTTGACCGACGAGGCGACATCGACGGCGACATCCCTTGCCGGCGCGGCGGGCGGGGGCGTAAGCGGCGCCGGCATCAACGCGCCCTCCCTTGCCTGCGGCTTGCTGCCGCCCTTGCGGTGCTGCGGACGGCGACGCCGGCCTCGGCAGGTCTGGTGGTGAAGAATGGCCGCATCTGTTCCCCGTGCTGCTGTGGGCGGGGCAGGCCAGGACGCATGGAGCCCTGCGGCGACAAGGCCGCATTGCCAGGCGCACCGCCGGGACACCCCGCCCGTGGTTCATCGTCATCGTCACGGCAGGTCTCCTGGCTCGCAGGTCGCGGCCCTTGCCGGCCTTCCCAATGCCGTGCGGCACCAGTGGCGTGATCCGGCGCAGGCTCGCTGCTTACAGTTGCGGGGGCAGCGCCGGCCTTGCTCCGAAAGGCGCACCGGCTTCCCTCTTCGCTTTCGGGCCGGATCGACCCGAAAGAACCGTGATGCCTACATATAGGGATTAAGGCGCCGTATCCGTCAAGATGTTGTATTGACCTGCGACACTTTGTCCAAGAGAGGAAGTCAGACCGCTCACAACAACGGGTGCAGCGGACCTGAAGCAGGCCGATACGGTTTTGTACATGCAAATTTTCTGCTTGTGGTAGAGCGTCGTACAATTCGGAACCGGCCAGTCCAGGCCCGATGGATCAGCAGGCTCTTAGAGAAGATGAATGCCCCGATCCTTGTCGGGGCATTCGTTCGCATCAGAAGGTCATCTTCAGGCCGATACCCAGCTCGCGTGGCTCGACCACGGTGGCCTCGAAGCCGCCGATCGAGCGGCTGGCCCGCAGATAGGTCACCGAGCGGTCGTCGAACAGGTTGTTGACATAGGCGAAGGCCTGCAGGTTCTCGCGCGGTTGCCAGGTCAGCCGGGCATTGGCCACGGTATAGGAATCGACCCAGGTGTCGCGGTCCTCGTTGTCGTCGGAATAATAGCCGTCGGTATGGCGCAGCTGGCCGCTGAGCCGCCATTCCGGGGTGATGTCCCAATCGGCCGCCAGCGAAAGCGTATAGTCCGGGGACCGGCCGAAGCGATGGCCCTGGTAATCCGCCGCCGCGCTGGTGAAGCGGCTGATCTCGGTATGCAACAGGCCCAGCCCCGCCTTGACCCGCAGATTGTCGCGCAGCAGATAGTCCATCCCCAGTTCCAGGCCATAGGACTTGGCGCGCTCGGCATTGACGGTGATCGAACTGCCGATGTTCTCGGGCAGGCTGGTCACGACATAGCGCTGCGCATCATGGAGCTGGGTGTAGAACAGGTTGCCGGTCAGTTCCAGCCGGTCGTCGAGCAACCGGGTGCGGCCGAAGATCTCGTAGTTCCACGAGGTCTCGGCGTCGAAGGGCACGTATTCCCCGCTGGTCAGGTTCAGCGTCACCCCGCCTGGGTTGTAACCCTTGCTGATCATGGCGCCGATGCGGGTCGATGCGTCCAGGTCATAGGCCAGCGCGATCCTGGGCAGCCAGGCGTCGAAGCTTTCGTCGTAATCCAGCACGTTCGGGGTAAAGCTCGACACGCCGCGCCGGGTGATGTCGTCGCGCTGATAGCGCAGCCCGCCGGTCAGGCTCCAGCGGTCGGCAAGGCGCCAGGTGGTTTCGGCGAATATCCCCAGGCTGTCCTTGCGGTCGTCATAGGTGGTGGTGCCGCGGTAATCCAGAAGCTCGTCCGAATCGGTGCGCGAGACGAACAGTCCCGCTACGCCGCTGAACTGGTCTTCGGGCGTCCCGAAGGTTACGCGCGTCTCGTTCGAGGTCACGTCCTGATCCAGGATCGCTGTGCCCGCGCTGACCGGCTCGGTCGAGCGTTTGACCCAGATGTCGGAATATTGCAGCTGGTTGAACAACGTCCAGCCATTGCCGAATTCATAGCTGACATCAAGGATGGTGGTGTTCGTGCGCAGCCGCCAGCTGGGATTCGAGGCGGTGGCGCTTTCCAGATCCTCATAGGGCTCGGTCGCGGCTTCCCAGTTCGGCCGGTTGGTCAGGCTGTGCGAGAAGGTCAGCTTGCCCTCGAGCCCCGGGATCTCCTGCGGCTGCCACAGCAGCTTGGCGCGGATGGTGCGGGATTCATGGTCCTGGTCGGTCGAGCCGACGGCGAAATCCGGGTTGGTATAGTCGATGTAATTGTCGCGCGCCCAGTAGTCGACGGCGATGCGCCCGGCCAGATCCTCGGACAAGGGCCCCGAGGCCATCAGGCTGGCGCGGCGGCGGTTGTGGCTGCCATATTCCAGCTGCGCGGCGCCCTCGGGCTGGAAAGTCGGATCCTTGGTCTTGACGATGATCGCCCCGGCGATCGAGTTCGCGCCTTGGGTCGCGGTCTGCGGGCCGCGAAAGACCTCGATCGACTCGACGTCCCAAAGCGCCTGGCTGCCCCAGACGATCTCGTTATAGCCCAGGTAATGCCCGTCCAGATTGAAGGCCAGCCGCGGGGCCGTGCCGCCGAAGAAGGCCACCGCGCCGGAATTCGGACCCTCGCTGTCCTGCCCGCGGATGGTGGGGGCGCCGCCTTGGCCGCCCGAGGCGACATAGGTCACGTTGGCGATGCCCGTCGCCGCATCGGCGGTGCTGTCCTGCCCGCCGCTCTCCTCAAGGTCGCGCGTGGTCAGGACGGCCACCGAAGAGGCGGTATCCTTGATGCTGCGCGCCTGCTTTTCGCCGGTCAGGACGATTTCGTCCAGCCGCACCGCCTCGGCCATGCCCTGATTGTCCTGAGCCAGCGCGGGGGCCGTGGCCAATGCCAGCATGGCGACCGTGCCAAGCAGCACCGGGATTTTATGTCCATTCATCTCCAAACCCTATCCAGATCTACTGCGGGCTGGCGAATGCTGGCTGCGATTTGCGATTCCGTTCCGCCGGCGGGAAACCGCCGAGCGACAGCGCCGGGTTAACCGATTGACAAGGCTTGGGGCAAGGGGTGGCGGCGCCTGGGAATCCAGGGCGTGACCCCTGCGCCACAACCTGCGCCGCAGGATCACTTTACACCCATCTGTGGTTGTGCGACAGTAATCCGATAAAAAAGATAAGATACCGTGCGTTCAGCCCTCCGCCAGTCGTCACGGTCGGGATTTCGGCGGAGCGGACATGGTCCTCCCTATCAAGGAAGATTTGCCCACCCTTCGCCAGCGGATTGCGAAAGGAGATTGCTGTGGCAGATCACGCTCTGGACTGGCAGGCCCGCTGCCCGTTCTGGCCCCGGGACGTCGCTGACCGTTACCGCGAGGCCGGGATCTGGCGATACGAGACATTCTTCGACCTGCTGGCGCGGCAAGCCGGGCGGCTGGGTCGGCGGATCGCCCTGATCGACGATGCGCGGCAGATCGGTTACGACCGGTTGCACCGCGATGCGCTGGCATTGGCGGGCGGGCTTTCGGCGCTGGGACTGGTTCGCGGCGACCGGGTGGTGGTGCAATTCCCCAATTGCGGGGAATTCGTCACGCTGTTCTTCGCGCTTTGCCGGCTGGGCGTCGTGCCGGTGCTGGCCTTGCCCGGGCATCGCGACCTTGAGCTTGGCCAGTTTGCCGATTTCACCGGCGCCCGCGCGATCCTGACGGCGCAGGAGCCTGGGGGGTATGACATGGTGGCGCTGGCCCGGCGGGTGCAGGACAAGGTTCCCTCGGTCCGGCATGTGGTGGTGCTGGGCGACGGCCGGGACGCGACGCCCTTCGACAGCCTGTTCCGTCCCGATCTCCCGTTGCCGGCCGGTCCCAATGCCGAGGACGTGGCCTGTTTCCAGATCTCGGGCGGGACGACCGGCGTGCCCAAGCTGATCCCGCGCCGGCACATGGAATATCTTTACAACATCCGCATGGCGGTGGCGGCCAGCGGGCTGGACGGCGATACGCGCTATCTGTGCGTGCTGCCGATGATGCACAACTTCCCGATGGCCTGCCCGGGTTTCCTGGGCACGCTGCAGGCCGGGGGCACGGTGGTCGTCGCAGCCGAGCCCGAGGCCGGGATCTGCTTCGACCTGATCGCCCGCCATCGCGTCACGATGACCGCGCTGGTGCCGCCGCTGGCGCTGCTGTGGCTGGATGCGCAGGCCGGGCTGGGGGCGGACCTGTCCTCGCTGCAGCTGCTGCAGGTCGGCGGCGCCAAGCTGAACCCGTCCAGCGCCCGGCGCATCCGGCCGGAGCTGGGCTGCCAGCTGCAGCAGGTCTTCGGCATGGCCGAGGGGCTGGTCTGCTTCACCGCGCTGACCGACAGCGAGGAGCGTATCGTGAACACCCAGGGCCGGCCCATGTCGCCCTGGGACGAGCTGCGCATCATCCGCCCGGACGGGCGCGAGGCCGCCATCGGCGAGCCGGGCGAGCTGCAGGTCCGCGGCCCCTACACGATCCGCGGCTATTACGACATGGCCGGGCACAATGCCCAGGCCTTCACCGCCGACGGCTTCTATCGCTCGGGCGACATCGCGCGGCGCGACGCCGACGGCGCGATCACCGTCGAGGGGCGGGCCAAGGACCAGGTGAACCGGGGCGGCGAAAAGATCGGCGTGGACGAGGTCGAGGATCTGCTGGTCGCCCATGCCTCGGTGCTGGATGCGGCGGTGGTGGGGCGGCCCGATGCGCTGATGGGCGAAAGGCTTTGCGCCTTCGTGCTGGCCGCGCCGGGCACCACGCCCCGGCCGGGGGCGTTGCGCCGCCACCTGGCCGAGGCCGGGCTTGCCGCCTTCAAGATCCCCGACGAGGTGATCGTGCTGGATCGCTTTCCGCAAACCGGCGTCGGCAAGGTCAACAAGCGCCAGCTGCGCGAGCAACTGCGCGAGGCGCATTTCCCCGATCCCGTCGCCGCGCGGCAGGAGGAGCGTGCATGAGCCCGGCCGTCGTGGTGCCCGAGGATCTGGCGCCGGACCTAGTCCCGCCGGAAGCGGTGGCGGGGCTGGGCGACGTCCGGCGCGGCATCGACATGATCGACGCCCGCATCGTCGGGCTGCTGGGGCTGCGGCTGCGCTACGTGCTGGCCGCGGCGGACTTCAAGCCCGACATCGCCTCGATCCCCGCGCCGGAGCGGGTGCGGCAGATGCTGGACGAACGCGCGGCCTGGGCCGCCGAGGCGGGCCTCGCCCCCGATTTCATCGGCCCCCTGTTCGGGCAGGTGGCGGAATGGTTCATCCGCCAGCAGGTGGCGCATTGGCGGGCCTGCCGCGCAGAGCGGCCGGCCGCAGACCGCCGGTCGTCGGCCCCGGCGCCCTCGCCGTCAGCGCGGCCCGCCGGCCAGCCAGCCCTCGACCGCGTCGAGCGTGTGCATGGCGCTGGCGACTGAAGGGCTGGTGACCCTGGCGGAATCCAGGAACACCACCCGCCCCTCGCGCGCCGGGGCCATGAAACGGTCCCAGCCGGGCGAAAGCCGGTCCAGCGCCGCGCGCGCGGCCGCCTCGTCCCGCGCCGGGGCGGCGAAGCTGGTCATCACCAGCAGCAGGTCGGGGTTCAGGCCGGCCAGGCTTTCGGCCCCGACGGGCAGGATCAGCATCGAGCGCGACTGCCGGGTCGAGCCCTCGCCGGCGATCTCGGCCCGGCGATAGCCCAGGTCCTCCAGGGCCTGCACCGCGCCGGACATGCCGGCCACGACATTGGCCTGGTCGGTCAGCATGACGATGAGATAGGTCCTTTCCCCCGGCGCCTTGGGCAGGCGATCGGGAAACCGGCCGCGCAATCCGTCAAGCCGGGCCTGATAGGCGGTCCTGAGTTCGCGAAAGCGGTCCTCGCGATGCAGGACGCGCGCCAGCTCCTCCTGCACGCTGAAGCCGTGGGCGGTCGCGGCGCTGCTGTTCTGCAGATAGACCGGCGCCGCCTGGGACAGGGCCTTGGCCTTGCCGGCATCGTAATCGGTGCCGATGATCAGGTCGGGCCGCAGCGCGCGCAGCTTTTCCAGGTTGATGCTGCCCACCGGGCCGATCCCGGGGATCGGGTCGGCATCCTTGGAACGTCCCAGCATCTCGTGCAGGAAATCCACCGCGGTCAGGCTGGAGCCGTCGTCGCCCCGGCCGTAGATTCCGACGACCGGCACGCCCAGCTCGATCAGCGGCACCGCCAGCACCGGCTCGTGCAGCGCCACGACGCGCTGCGGGTCGTCGGGGATCCGCACCTGCCGCCCCGTATCGTCGGTCACCTCGGCGGCCTGTCCCGTCCCGATGGCGGCCAGCGCCACAAGGGCGGTCATCAGCAATCGGCGCATCTCGTCCTCCTTTTCAGCTTGAACTCATCCGCAGGAACAGCCGCATCCGCATCGCCAGCACGAAAAGCGGCGCGCCCAGCGTCACCAGGACCAGCCCGACCGGCAGGCCGATATCGGTGCCGGCGTTGCGCGCCAGCATGTCGGCCGCCGTGACCAGCAGCCCGCCGGTCAGCGCCGCCAGCACCAGACGCGCCCGGCCCGAGGCGGGCGACAGCGCCGCCGCTAGCTGCGGCGCCATGACCCCGAGGAACATCAGCGGCCCCACCGCCGTCAAGGCGGCCGAGCTCAGCAGCACCGCAACGATCAGGACCGCCACCCGCGCCCGTGCCGCATCCAGCCCCAGCGCCATCGCCATGGGCGCGCCGAGGTCGATCAGCCGCAGCGCCCGGCCAAGCAGCAGGATGGCGATCGGGCTGGCGGCGAACCATGGCGCCAGCATCGTCACCCGCGGCCAGTCGGCCAGGGCCAGCGACCCGGCCATCCAGCCGGCCAGCGCATGCGAGGTCTCGGGCGGGGTATAGAGGACCAGCACCGCCGTCACCGCCGAAAGCGTCGATTCCAGCGCAATGCCCATCAGCAGCACGGCCAGCCCGCCGGCATGGCCGCGGACCAGCGCCAGCAGCAGCGCCGCGACCGCAAGGCCGCCCAGCAGCGCCGCGCCCGGCAGCCATGCCGGCGGCAGGCCGGGGGCCAGCACGGTCAGGACCATGATCGCCACCATCGCGCCCTGCGACAGGCCCAGCAGGCCCGGATCGGCCAGCGGATTGCGGGCCAGCGATTGCAGCATGGCGCCGGCCAGCGCCACCGACCAGCCCGCCATGAAGCCCAGAAGCAGGCGCGGCAGCCGCACCTGGTAAAGCGCGAAAGCCTGATCCGCATCCAGCGGCGCCAGCAGGTCCAGCCGCGTCTCGCCCCAGGACAGCGAAACCGCCCCCAGCCCCAGGCTCGCCAGCGTCAGGGCCAGCGCGGCGGCCAGATTCGCCAGTCCGATCTGCATCCCGCCCGGCAGGCGCAGCACGCGGCGGCCGTCCAGGGCGCGGCTGCTCATGCCTCGGCTCCGCGCAGGTAGAAGCGGCGCACCATCAGCATGAAGGCGATGCCGCCCAGAAGCTCCAGCACGACGCCGGTATGCAGCGCCAGGGGGGCAAGCGCCATGCGCGCGATCAGGTCGGCCAGCAGGCACAGGCAGGCCCCGGCCAGGGCGCAGCCCGGCAGCAGCGCCCCGAAGCGCGCGCCGGTCAGCGGCCGCACCAGATGCGGCACCACCAGTCCCAGAAACCCCAGCGGTCCGCAGATCGCCACCGCCGAGGCCGAGGCCAGCACCGCCGCCCCCAGCGCCAGAAGTTGCGTGCGCGCCACGTCGATGCCCAGCGAGGCGGCCTTCTCGGCCCCCAGCGCCAGCAGCGACAGCCGGCGGGCCAGCAGCAGCATCGCCGCCATGCCAAGCGCCGCCAGCCCCCAGAAATCCGCCAGCCTTTCGGCATGGACATGGCTGACATTGCCGCCCAGCCAGCCCAGGTAATCCTGCCGCAGCGCCGGATCGGACAGCAGCAGCGCCTGCGTCAGCCCGCCCAGGAACATCGAGACGATCGCGCCGGACAGGATCAGCGCCAGCCCGCGCGGATCATGCGCATGGCCGGCCAGCCGCGCGACGCCGAGGCTGGCCAGAAAGCCCAGGCCGCCGCCCGCCAGCGCGGCCGATCCCTGCGCCCGCGGCTCCAGCCCCAGCAGGAAGGCGCCGGCCACCACCGCCAGCGCCGCCCCGGCATTGATCCCGACCAGCGAGGGCGAGGCCAGGGGATTGCGCAGCACGCCCTGCAGGACCGCCCCCGACATGGACAGCGCCGCCCCGGCCAGCATGGCGATCAGCGCGCGCGGCAGGCGCTGGTAGATCACGATGACATCCGCCTGCCGCGTCTCGTCGAAGCGGGCCAGCGCGGCCCAGATCCCCGAGGGCGGGATCCAGCTTTCGCCCGCCGACAGGGCCAGCAGCAGGCAAAGCGCCAGCGCCAGCGCCGCAAGGACCGGAAAGCCGCGCCTCATGCGCTGGGCTCCGGCAGGGCGGGCAGGCAGATCCGCCGCCCCTCGTGGCGGATGACCTGCGCGTCTAGGTCAAAGACCTCGCGCAGGTTCGCGGCGTTCAGGACCTCGGCCACCGGCCCCGAGGCGCGGGCCTCTCCCCCCGACATCATCACCACCTCGTCGGCGAAGCTCAGCGCCAGGTTCAGGTCGTGCAGGACCGAGACCACCGTGCGGCCATGGCGCCGCGTCAGGTCGCGCACCAGCCCCAGCAGGGCATATTGATAGGTGACGTCCAGGTGGTTCACCGGCTCATCCATCAGCACGACGGGCGTGTCCTGCGCCAGCACCATGGCGATGAAGGCGCGCTGCCGCTGGCCGCCGGACAGGGCGTTGACCGGCAGATGCGCCTGATCCTGCAGCCCGACGATGCGCAGCGCCTCGCGAAACAGCAGCCGGTCGCGGTCGTCCGGCCCGGCGAAAAGCCCCTGCCGGGCATGGCCGCCCATCTCGACCAGCTCGCCCAGGGTCAGGTAGTCGGGGCAATGGTTCTCTTGCGGCAGCCAGGCGATGCGCCGTGCCAGCGCCCGGCGCGGGATGCGCGCCATGGGCACGCCGTCCAGCGTGACGCGGCCGGCCTGGGGACGCAGAAAGCCCATCACCGCCTTCAGCAGCGTCGATTTGCCGCAGCCGTTCGGCCCGACCAGCGCGGTGAAGCGCCCCGGCGCAAAGCTGGCGTCCAGCCCGCGAATGACCGGCTTTCGGCCATAGCCGACCGTCAGGCCCTGGATGCGGATCACGTTTTCACTCCGGCTGGCAATCGCGTCCTCCGGTTCGTAAAGTAAAACACTCGGAATTATCCAGACGCAATTTCACGAGGAGCATGCGATGGCGCGGATGCTGCATATCGGTCTGGCCCTTGCCCGGACCTGGGGGCCGCCGCCGACCCCGGACCAGGCGCTGGCGCTGGATTGCGCGCTGGCGGTCCGGGCCGAGGCCGCGCATCTGGATTTCGTCTTCAAGCCAGACAGCCTTTACATCGACCCGAAGGGGGCGGGGCCGCGCATCGCGCGGGCGGCGCTGGATCCGACGCTGGTGCTGACCGCCGTGGCCGGGGCGACGCGGCGGATCGGGCTGGTCACGACGGTCTCGACCAGTTTCAACCCGCCCTATGTCGCCGCGCGCCAGCTGCAGACGCTGAACTGGCTCAGCAACGGCCGGGCGGGCTGGAACATCGTCACCGCGCTGGATGGAGAGCGGAATTTCGGCCTTGCCGCCATGCCCTCGGCGGCCGAGCGTTACGCCCGCGCGGCCGAGTTCACCGATGTCGTGCGCCGCCTTTGGGACAGCCACGGTGCCGAAGGGCTGGCGGCCATCGACCATTGCGGCGCCTTCTATCAGGTCGAGGGGCCGCTGAACGTGCCGCGCCATCCCGCGCGCGTCGCGCTGTTCCAGGCCGGCGCCTCGGCCGAGGGGCGCGGCTTCGCCGCCTCGGTCGCCGATGCGATCTTCGCCTCGGTCCCCGACCCTGCCGCGGGGCAAGAGCTGCGGTCGGACCTGCAGCGCCGGGCCCGCGCCGCCGGCCGCGACGACGCGCCGCGGCTGCTGCCGGGCTTTCACGCCTATCTGGCGCCCAGCCGGAGCGAGGCGCAGGAGATGTTCCGCGAGGCGCAGGCCCGCCGCGACCCGGCCGCGCTGCGGGCCAAGCTGGGGGCGCTGGTCGGCCGCGACCTGGGCGACTGGCCCGAGGATCGTCCCCTGACCCCCGCGGACCTGCCGGCCGGGGACGCGGCGCTGCGCAGCCGCACCCATTCGGGGCTGCTGCAGCGGCTGATCCGGCAGGAAAGCCCGCCCCTGCGCGACCTGCTGCTGCGCCCCGAGGTGGCCAATTCCGGGCACTGGACCTTCGTCGGCACCCCGGCCGAGGCCTTGGCCGAGATCGCCGCCTGGTCGGATGCCGGGGTCATGGACGGCTTCATCGCCCTGCCGGGCGGCAGCGGGGAATCGCTGGACCTGCTGCTGTCCGACCTGATCCCGGCGCTGGCCGAGGCGCGGCGCTTTCGCCACGCCTATGCCGGAGAGACGCTGGCCGCGCATCTGGGGCTTGCCTCGCCGGCGTCCAGCGGCTGATCGTCCTGCGGCTGTGCAAAGCGGGCCAGCATCGCCTCGACCGCTTGGGTGATCCGGCGGATTTCGGCGGGGCCGTAGCGGTCGGCGCGATGGCTTAGCATGATGCGCAGGCCGGCGGTCTCGTCCGCCACGTCCTCGACGATCTCGAATTGCAGGCCCAGCAGCGATTCCGCCTTGTCGGGGTCGATCTGCCGGTATTCGACGCGGCTGCCGTCCATCAGCGCGATGGCGCCGTTCATCCGGTTCCGGGCGTGGATCTGGATGAAGACCTCGAACATCTCGTCCAGCCGGGTGACGGGATTGCCGGTCAGCGCCTCGCCCACCAGGTCCAGCGGGACCTCGGAATGCGGCAGCGACCGGGCGATGCGGTCGCGCACCTGCGCGATCAGCGCGGCAGGCGTGTCCTGCGCCCCCAGCGCCAGCCGATGCGCGGTCATGGTGGTGAAATAGCCCACCGTGTCGAACCAGGCCGGATCGTTGCGCCCCGAGGCCGAGGTGCCGATCACCAGGTCGTCGATGCCGCCCAGCCGCCCCAGCGCCGCGCCGATCGCCGCATAGGCCGTCGCGAAAAGCGAGGCCGCGTTGCGCCGCGCCGTGGCGTAAAGCCCGCGTGCGACCTCGGCCGGCAGGTCGATCCGGGTCCAGCCGCCCTGCGGGTCCTGTCCGCCCGGCGCAGCGCCGAGGATCGGGCGGGCACGCGGCGCGCCGCGCAGGTGATCCAGCCAGTAGTCCAGATGCACGCGGTCCGTATCCGCCGCCCTTTGCGCGGCGGCGAAGCGGTGGAAGCCCGGCGGCTGGTCGGGCCAATCCGGCGCCAGCCCCGCCGCGCGCTGGCGATAGGCGTGGCCAAGCTGGTCCATCAGCAGGTTCAGCGACCATTCGTCCAGCACGATATGGTGGAACAGCATGGACAGCACCTGCTCGTCCCCCTCGCGGAAGAAGCGCAGCCGCAGCGGCAATTCGCGGGCAAGGTCGAAGACATGGCCGGCCTCGGTCCGGCGGTTTGCCTCGCCCGCCTCGGCGCTGGTCCAGAACCAGCGATAATTGCCCAGCCGCTCGACCGGGACCACTTCTTGCAGCGGCTGGCCGTTTTCCTCGCGGAAATGGCTGCGCAGCACGGGATGGCGGCAGATCAGGTCGCCGAAGGCCAGCCCGAAGACCGCTTCGTCCACCGGGGTCGGGAAACGCAGGGCAAAGGGCAGGTTGAAGATGCCGCCATAGCCGAAGGCGGCATAGGCCTTCCACAGCGATTGCTGCGCCAGCGACAGGGGCGCCGCCTGGGGCCCGGCCGCGTCGTCCCCGGCTGCGGGCATCGGTGCGGCCGGCGCGCTGCGGGTGGCGATCCCGGCCAGCGCGAGGGCGGTCGGATGGCGGAAGATGTCGGTGAAGCGCAGGGCGATGCCATGCTCGGCCTGCAGCCTGCCGATGATCCGGGTCGCGATCAGCGAATGCCCGCCATGGTCGAAGAAATCGTCCTCGGGCCCCATTCCGGGCGCGCCGAGCGCCTCGCGGAAGGCGGCGAGGATCAGGCCCGTCAGCGCGTCCGCCGGCTCGGCACCTGGCGCTTCTGGCGGTGCGGTCGGCCCGGGGCCGGGCTGGCCCGCGATCTGGCGCGCGCGGCGGCGGTCGGGCTTGCCGTTGGCCGACAGCGGCAGCGCCGGGATTGCAAGGATGCGGTCGGGAAGGTGCGATTGCGGCAGCCGCTCGCGCAGGAAGGCGCGCAGCGCGGCCGGTTCGGGCAGGTCGCGGCCGGCGACCAGCGCGGCCAGCACCGTCTCGCCCCGCGCGTCGGGAATGTCTACGACCAGGGCCTGCGCGACGGCGGGATGGGCGGCCAGCTCCGCCTCGACGTCGGCCAGCGAGATGCGCACGCCGCGCACCTTGACATAGCCGTTCACCCGGCTGTCGAACAGGATGGTGCCGTCGCCGCGCAGCCGACCCAGGTCGCCGCTGCGAAAGGCGCGGATGCCCTCGACCTCGGTGAAGTCGGTCTGTTCCAGCGCGCCGTCGCGCAGATAGCCGAGCGCCAGGTTCACGCCCGTGGTGTGGATGCGGCCGGCCACGCCCTCGGGGCAGGGTTCGCCCTGCGGGTTCAGCAGCAGGTAGCGGTTGCCGGGCAGGGCGCGGCCATAGGGGATGATGCGGTCGTCCTCGGGGCCGATCCGGTGCCAGATGCTCCAGATCGTGGTCTCGGTCGGGCCGCCCAGCGACCACAGCGCCGCATCGGGCCGCAGCCGGCGCAGCCGGTCGATCACCGCCGGCTTGATGTAGTCGCCGCCCTGTGCCACCAGCCGCAGCGAGGTCAGCCCGTCATCCGGCGCGCAGGCCAGCAGCATCTCGACGATGGCGGGGACCGAGCACCAGACGGTCACGCCGTGGTCGCGCACCAGACGGTTCCAGGCAAGGGCGTCCTTTTCCTCGGCCGGCGCGGGCATGACCAGCCGCGCGCCGGCGGCCAGGGTGCCGAACAGGTCGAAGACCGACATGTCGTGATGCAGCGGCGTGACCGAGATCACCGCGTCCTCGGCCCCGATCCCCCAGGCATCCAGCGTATGGCCGATGACATTCGCGGTGGCGCGGTTGTTCAGCACCACGCATTTCGGCCGCCCGGTGGTGCCCGAGGTGTAAAGGTAATAGGCCGCCGCCTCGGAGCGGGACAGCGCGGCCAGCCCCTGCGGGATCGGGGCCGGGTCATGCGCTTCGAGGGTGCGGGGCGAGGCCAGCGGCCAGCCGGGCAGGTCGGTCCCGGCCACGACCAGCCGCGGCGCGGAATTGCGCAGCAGGTAGTCGCGCCGCTCGGGCGGCGCGGCGGCGTCGATGGGCACCCAGACCAGCCCCGAGAAGGCGCAGGCCAGCGTCAGCACCAGATGCTCGGGTCCGCGCGGCAGGCAGATCGCGACCACGTCGCCCGGCGCGAGCCCGCGCGCGGCCAGCCCGGCCATCACGCGCCGCACCCGCAGGCCAAGCGCGCCGTAGCTGGTGCGGCGGGTGTCGCAGATCAGGGCCGTGCGGTCGGGATCGCCGCCGAACAGCTGCGCCGCGATGCGCTCCAGATGGCCGGGGCCGGCATGTTCCGCCCCGGCGGGGGCCGCGGGCGGCGGCGGCAGGAAATCGGCGCCGGCCAGGGTCAGCTCGTCCCGTCCGGCCAGCGCGGCGAAGGCGCGGGCGGCGGCGTCCAGCAACGCGCCGACGACCGCAGGCTCCAGCGCCTGCTCGACGTGATCGGCTTGCAGCAGCAGCGCACCCTCCGCATCCAGCGACAGCCGCAGGTCCAGCGCGACCTGCGGGGTCTGCACCAGCCCGTCCACCAGCCGCAGCCCGGCATCGGCGGGCACCCGGTCCCAGCCCATGCCGTTGGTCAGCACCACCGGCAGCGCGATCCGACCGCCGTTCTGCGCCAGCAGCAGCCGGCTGAGGCCGACCCCCGACAGACCGGGATGCGCCATGCCCTCCAGCAGGTTCTCCTGCAGCCGGCGGGCATGGTCCAGGAAGCTGCCCCGGTCGGCGCGATAGTCGACGGCGATGAAGGACGAGCGGTTGGCCAGCGCCCCGCCCGGCGGCGGCGCCACCGGCACCGCGACACAGGGCGCCAGGTCCGGGGTCCAGCGCGCCAGCACCTCCAGCACCACGGCCATGGCGATGCTGTTGCGGGTCAGTTTCCGCGCCGCCGCCAGCCGGGCCAGGCGCGCCAGCTGATCGCGCGGGATGCGGCGGCTGTCGCGGCGCCAGCGCGGGCGGTCGATGCCCTCCGGCGGTTGCCGCCAAGGCAGGCGCGGCGGCCCCTCGACCCCGGCCAGGCGCGCGCGCCACCAGTCGGCATCGGCGGCGCGGTCGGATTGTTCGGGCGGCGGCTCGGGCAGGGCGGAGGCCGGCGGCAACCCGGGCGCCAGCAGTTCGGCGATCACCTGCCCGATCCCGGCGCCGTCCAGCGCCAGCGCGTCCATCTTGACCAGCAATGCCTGTTCCCGGGGCCGGGGCAATTGCACCAGCACCAGCCGCCACAGCAACCCGTCCAGCGGCAGCGATGCGCGGGCGAACTCGTCCTGCAGGGCAGAGAGCTGCGCCTCGGCCTCATCGACGGCCAGTCCCGAAAGGTCGATCCGTTCCAGCGGCGGCTCGGCTTCGTCCAGCACGCGCAGCGCGGAATGGGCAGGGTCGAGCCGGCAGCGCAGCGCCTCGTGCCGCTCGATCAGCGCCTTGGCCCGAAGCGCCAGGGCTTCGGCATCCAGCGGGCCGCGATAGCAGCGATATTCCTGCATGGCGGTGCGGCCCAGCGGCAGCTCGGCCTCGCGGCCCAGCAGATAGGCCTTTTGCAGCTCGCCCAGCCGCCGCATCCGCATCGGTGCCGGCAGCCAGTCCGACAGCGGCGCCGCCGCCAGATCGGGCGCATCGGCCAGCCGGCACAGCGCCGCGTGGCAGGCATCGAAAGCGGTGCGGACCCAGTCGCCGGGCAGCGCGTCAAGCCGCAGGTCCCAGTTCAGCAGCACGCCCTCGGCCAGCGATGCGACCTGCACGTCCAGCGCAACCTGCGGCGCCTGCGAGACGCTCCAGACCAGTCGCCCGAACAGCCGGCCGACGCGAGGGCTCAGCAGTTGGCGCTGCGCCCCGTCCAGGTCGAGCCCGCTGGTAAAGACCACCGGCGCGGATTCCATGTCCTGGCCGCCGCGTGACATCTCGCGCAGCACGGCGACGCCGGGGCAGGCCTGATGCGATAGCGCCTCGGCGATCTCGCGCCCTGCCTCGCGCGCCAGTCCGGCCAGCGTGGCCTCGGGCCCGACCCGCAGGCCGAGTGGCAGGATATTGGTGAAATCCCCGACCAGCCGCGAGGCGCCGCGCATCACCGGGGCGCGGAAGAAGCCCGGCAGCGTCAGGCGAAAGGCCCGGTCGCCCGTCGCCCGCGCCAGAATGGCGGCAAAGACTACCAGGTAAAGCGAGGTTTGCGTGACCGGCAGTTCCCGCGCCAGGCCCCGCAGCGCAGCGGCCTGCGCCGGCGGCAGCAGGGCCGAGATCCGGGTGCTTTCCGGCGCGGCCGCCCCGTCGCGCAGCGGCAGCGAGGGCGCCGGCGGCATGTCGCGCAGCCGCGCCCGCCACCAGTCCCGATCCGCCGCCTCGGCCGCCGGGTCGGGGGGCAGCCGGCCCAGATAGTCGAAATAGCAGCCCTCGGGTTCCTCGACCGCAGTGATCCCGGCCGGATCTTCGTAAAGCCGGGCCAGGTCGTCCATGACCAGCCCGAAGCAGGAGGGATCGGCCGCGATCATGTCCAGGTCGACATGCAGCCGCTGCTCGTCGCCCGGCAGCAGGCTGAGCAGGAATTCCGCCGCCTCGCCCGAGGCGATGTCCAGCCGCTGATGCGTCATCCGCCGCCGCGTCGCGGCCAGCCGTGCCTGCGCCTGATCCGGCGCCAGCGCCCGCAGATCCTCGACCCGCAGGGCGTGGCGGTCGTCCAGCGGCTGGATCACCTGCTGGCCTGCGGCCGTGACCCGCAGCCGCAGCATGGGGTGCCGGCGGAACAGCCCGCGCACCGCGCGGTCCAGCCGCTGCGGCTCCAGCCCCTGCGGCTGGAATTCGGTATGCAGATGTGCGGATACGCCGCCGCCCGGCCCCTTCCAATCGCGCCCGGTCCAATAGGCTGCCTGCATGGCGGTCAGGTCCATGTTCATCCCCTTGCGTCTGGCGATAGTTGTTGATAAAAATACTCAACTAATGGCGGTGTCAAGGAAAGGCTTGGCCGCGCAGGACAGGACGGGATCGAAATGAACGACATCGGATCTATCGAAACGCTCGGCCGGGCATGGCTGGAAACGCGTGTGCAGGCGCTTGTCCCCGACGAGGCGGAGATTGGTTCCGATGAAAACCTGCTGTTCCTCGGGCTGGATTCGCTGTCGGTGCTGAAGCTGGTCGCCGAACTGAAGCAGGCGGGCATCACGGTCAGCGCGCGGGAACTGCTTCAGGAGCCCAGCATCGAGGGCTGGTGGCGCCTGATCCAGGCGCGGCGGCCCTAGATCATGACCTGCGATCTGGTTGACGGGTTTGCTCGGGCAGGCGGTCCGCAACGCCCGCGTGACCTGCACGGTATCGAACCGGATGGTGTCCATGGCTGTGTCCACGACTTCTCCGACGAACGCATATCGATGTAGCAAGATGGTCAACCACCGGGTCGATGGAACCAATCTGCCGACGGGTTCTGACCTGCCCGGCCCAAGAGCCCGGATATCCCCTATCCGGCCCCAATGCAGTTCAAGGGAGCATGACGCATGAGAGCTGCCAGCCATGCCGCAAGGCCAGAGCGCGGGGATGACGACGACCGGGCCTGGGCCATCATGGAACCCGTACGTCGCCAGATCCGCCTTGCCATGGGGTTGGGCGCGGTCTCCGGGCTGGCGGTCCTCGCCACGATGATCTGCCTGGCGATGACGGTGCTGGCGCTGCGCAATCATCCGGGCCAGGTGCCGTGGGTCTGGATGCTGGGTGCTTTGGTGGGGACGGTCGCCAGCTATCTGACCCGGCTGGGTGCGTTCAATCAATCCCACTATGCCGCCTTCCGGCTGGAGCGTATCCTGCGAAGCCGTCTGGCCGAGCGGATGGCGGAGGTTCCCCTGGGCTATATCCAGGCCCAGGGTGCCGGCGGGCTGACCAAGGTAATCCATGACGACGTCAAGGCCTTGCACGTCTTCGTCGCTGACAGCACGCCGCTTTATGCCCGCGCCTATGTCACGCCGCTGGCCACGGCGGCGATCCTGCTCTGGCTCGACTGGCGGATGGCGCTCGCGGTGCTGGCGGTTCTGGGCCTGGGCATCCTGTCGATGCGTGGCGCGCAGAAGCGCCGACGCAACATGGCGCGGCTTTACAACGAAGCGCGCGAGAAGGTCAGCGCGGCGGTGGTCGAGTTCGTCCAGGCGATGCCGGTGGTCCGCAATTTCGACACCGGCCACTCCAGCTTTGGCCGGTATCAGCAGGCGCTTGACGCCTATCTGGCGGTGCTGGCGCGGTGGTATCGCGATTCCGGCCGTTCGGTCCGCATGACCTGGGCAATCCTCAGCCCGCTTCCGACGCTGGCCGTCGTGCTGTGGCTGGGGCTCTGGCGGGTCCGGGAGGGCGACCTCGACGCGGTGCGGTGGCTGGCAATTCTTCTGCTATGCACCGGGATGGCCGAGTCGGTCATGCCGATGATGATGCTGCGCCACATGATCGACAAGGTGCGGCTGTCGATCGCGCGCATCCATGACGTGCTGGCCGCGCCGCTGCTGCCGGTCCCGGCGCAGGGCCACTTGCGCCGGCCGGCGGATTCCAGCGTGGTCTTCGACGATGTGAGCTTTCGCTATGGCCCTGACGAGACCGAGGTGCTGCGCCATGTCAGTTTCGTTGCCGCACCCGGCAGCGTGACGGCGCTGGTCGGACCGTCCGGCGCGGGCAAAAGCACCGTTGCGCGGCTGATCCCGCGGTTCTGGGACGTGACCGGCGGCCGCATCCTGATCGGCGGGGTCGATATTCGCGACATGGGCGCCGACGACCTCATGCGGCAGGTGGCCTTCGTCTTTCAGGATACCTTCCTGTTTTCCGACAGCATCGCCGAGAATATCAGGCTCGGTCGTCCCGATGCGACCGATGAAGAGGTGATCGCCGCGGCCCGCGCCGCGCAGGCGCATGATTTCATCGCGGCACTGCCCCAAGGTTACGACACGCCGGCCGGCGAGCGGGGCGGGCTGCTGTCGGGCGGCCAGCGACAGCGCATCACCATCGCACGTGCGATTCTGCAGAACCGGCCCGTCCTCGTCCTGGACGAAGCGACGGCCTTTGCAGATTCGGAAAACGAGGCCGCGCTGATCCGTGCGCTTGGCGAACTCACCCGTGGCAAGACGGTGATCACGGTCACCCACCGCCTGCAAAGCATCGTCCATGCCGACCAGATCCTGGTCTTCGATGCGGGCCGGCTTGTCCAGACGGGTCGCCACCACGACCTGCTGGCGCAGCCGGGGCGCTATGCACGGCTTTGGGCCAGCCATGCCGAGGCGCAGGCATGGACCCTGGGACACATGAGGAAGGGAGCCGCCGAATGACCGGGCGCACCATCCCGGCCGGCCGCCCCGGCCCAACCGCGATCCGCGAGACCTGGCGCCAACTGCAGTACAGCGTGGGCGAGGACGCCCCGCGCTTGCGGGCGGTCATTCTCGGCCTCTTGCTTGCCGCAGCGTTGCAGGGACTGGCGCTGGCGGCCATCGCGCCGCTCCTTGTCGCCGCCTTCGACGGCAGGGACTGGCTGGGTGCACTGCGCTGGCTGGGGATCTGCACGATCCTCATGATCGCGGCGACGGCAACAAGATGGTGGGCGCAGGGCTTCGACTTCAACGGCCGCATGGCCGCGGCCACGCATCGTGTCCGGCTGCGGTTGGGCGAGCAGATGCGGCGCATGCCGCTGGAGACGCTGCACGGCCACCGCACCGGCGAGCTGAACTCGATGGTCATCAACAACGTCGATGAAAACCTTCTGACCACGCTGACCATTCTCAACCTGATCTTCATCTCGGTCGTCACGCCGCTGGTGACGGGGCTGGCGCTGTTGGCGTTGGACTGGCGGGCGGGGCTGCTGATCCTGGTCGTGTTTCCCGCCATCCTGCCTTTGTATCGCTGGCGCCGGCCCGCGATCGGACGCGGCAAGCGCATTCTGGGCGCCGCCCACCAGCAGGCGAATGCGGATGTGCTGGAATACACGCAGGGCTTGCCCGTGTTGCGCGCCGCGTTGCAGGCCGGAGCGCGCGCCGGCAGGCTTGAACGGACATTCCGCAAGCTCGAGGAGATCCAGATCTACGGGCATCGCAAGGGAGAAAAGCCGAATCTCATCGTCTCGACCGTCGTCGAGGTCGGGCTGGTCCTGATGCTTGGGCTCGGCGTGGCCTACGTGGTCGCGGGGACGATGGATCTCGCGCTTTTCGCCGCGCTTCTGGTGATCGTGGTGCGGCTGTCCGAGCCGCTGGCGACCTTCATCCTCTATACCGCGATCCTGGAACTGGTCGAGGCAGCCCTGGACCGGATCAAGGCGCTGCTTGCCATTGCCCCCCTGGATCAGGCATTGCCCGCGCGAACGCCGGCACACTGCGGCATCAGATTCGAAGCTGCCAGCTTTGCCTATGCAGGGGCCGATGCCCCGGCCCTGCGCGATGTCGATTTGACGATCCCCGAGGGCAGCCTGACCGCACTGGTCGGTCCCTCGGGATCGGGCAAGACCACGCTGGCGCGACTGATCCTGCGCCACGCCGATCCCCAGAAGGGCCGCATCCTGATCGGCGGGGCGGATCTGCGCCAGATCCCCGAGAGCGCCCTGCGCGGGATGCTGTCCGTGGTGTTCCAGGACGTGCATCTGTTCAACGACACCGTCATGGCCAATATCCGCATGGCCCGCCCAGACGCGACCGAGGCCGAGGTCCGCGAGGCAGCCCGTGCCGCGCAATGCCTCGATTTCATCGAGCGGCTTCCGCTTGGCTGGAATACGCCCCTGGGCGAGATCGGCAGCCGCCTGTCAGGCGGGGAGCGTCAGCGCATCTCGATCGCGCGCGCGCTTTTGAAGGACGCGCCGATCCTGATCCTGGACGAGCCTACCGCGGCGCTGGATACCGAAAGCGAACGCGCCGTTCAGCGCGCCATTGATGCCGTCGTGCGCGACCGCACGGTCATCGTGATCGCCCATCGGCTGTCGACCATCGCCGGCGCGGATCAGATCGCTGTCGTGGATGACGGGCGCGTCGTCCAACTCGGCACGCATTCCGAGCTGCTGGCGCGGCCGGGCCGCTACCGCGCGATGTGGGAGGCGCAGCAGGCGGCGAAGATCTGGTCGGGTCGGGCGTGATTCCAACACCCCCCCGATCATGCAATGATGCGTCGTCAGGAGCCGGAGGTCGCCGCGTCAGGGCGCTGGGGAAGACTCGATCATGCCGGTGCTGCAGCCCCTGCCTGCGCTGATTACTGCTCCGGTGCCGGTTTGCGGGCGATCATCGCCGGCGGCTAATGCAAGGGAACAGGCTGGCCTAAGGCAAGGGGACAGCGGTTGTCGGTGCCTCCAGGCGATGTCCTGTCGGCCGCGTTATTTGCGGGCATTGCCTGCAGAAGGATCATCGCCTGGCCACATCCCAGGCAGGGGTGCATTGCGCCATTGCCGGCGAAGGGCCCATGCCGATGCAAGAGACATGGGTGTTCCCTTGCGCCTGCTCAGCGGTAGCCGATATTCATGACATAATCATGCAGCAGGTTTTCCTCCTCCCGGACTTCCTGCAGCAGCGTCTGAAGAACATCGCGCGCATTCAGCACGCCGAGCGGGTGGCGGTTTGCATCGACGATCGGAATGTTCTTGAAGCCGCGGGTCTTCATGATGTCCCAGACATCCTGCAGCCAACCGTCCGGGGTCACGGTGGTGACGTCGCGCGTCATCGCCTCGATGACGGGTGCGGTGCAGCTGGCGCCGGCACAGCGACCCGTCTGGCGCACCACGTCGGTCTTGGTCAGGACACCCGCCAGTCGGCCGGCAGCATCGCAGACCAGCAGCATGTCGCAGCCCTCGCCAAGCCGCCTTGCCGCCTGCAGAAGCGCCGCGTTCACATCGATCGATTGCAGGTGCCGGCGCGCGGTAGGCAGATATTTCTGGATAAGCACGTGAACTCCTTCCTATGGCATCAGCGCGACGCGCAGCACCGAAGCGATGCCGAACACGGCGCCTGCAAAGCAGGCCAGCTGGATCGCCGCCACGGCGACGAACCGCGCGCCGGAATGAATGTAGTCCTCGGCCAGGACCTGGAGCCCCAGCGCCGCATGATGAAAGCCGGCCATCAACAGCAGGATCATGAGCCCGGAATTGAGCGGCGCCGCCAACCAGGCCACCAGCTTGGCGTGATCCGCGGCCGCGCCGCCGGCCAACGCTAGGGCGAACCACAGGACCAGCGGCACCAGACCCGCGGCCGAGACCCGCTGTGCCCACCAATGAGCGGTGCCATGCCCCGCTGCTCCAAGGCCGCGTGCCCGTGCGAATGGCGGGATATGGCGGATCGTCATGCCGGCCACCATGTCCACAACGCCAGTGCCAGGATCAGGCTTGTCCCCACCACCGTCCATCCGCCGGCATAGATCGCGCGCAATTCGAAGCCCCGGCCACTGTCCCAGACCAGATGCCGGACGCCGTTGCAAAGATGGTAAAACAGCGCCAGCGTTACAAGAAAAAGCGCAATACGGCCAGGCACGGACAGCAGCAGCGCCTGCGCGCTTCCGAACGCGTCCTGGCCCGAGGCGCCGGCCATCAGCCAGCCTGCGAGGCCGAAGGCGCCGAGGCTCAGCGCCACGCCCGAAAGCCGGTGCCCGAACGACAGGACGGAGGTCAGCTGTGGCCGGTAGTTCTGCATGTTGGGTGATTTTGGACGGCG
This sequence comes from Paracoccus sp. P2, assembly GCF_046335115.1. NCBI lineage: Bacteria > Pseudomonadati > Pseudomonadota > Alphaproteobacteria > Rhodobacterales > Paracoccaceae > Paracoccus > Paracoccus sp. P2. The sequence continues at coordinate 115,203 of NZ_JBGOSN010000010.1, forward strand.
GTGAGACATGGCGCTTCCTTCGTGTCAGCCTTGCCGCTCGATCATTTTCTTCTTGATCTCGGCGATGGCGCGGCCGGGGTTCAGCCCGCGAGGACAGGTGCGGGTGCAGTTCAGGATCGTGTGGCAACGATAGAGGCGGAACGGATCCTCGAGGGCGTCGAGCCGCTCGCCGCGTCCCTCGTCGCGGCTGTCGGCCAGCCAGCGCCACGCCTGAAGAAGCGTGGCGGGACCTAGAAAGCGGTCACCGTTCCACCAGTGGCTGGGGCAGCCCGAGGTGCAGCAGAAGCACAGGATGCATTCGTAATAGCCGTCAAGTGCTGCCCGCTCCCTGGGCGATTGCAGCCGCTCGCGCTCCGGCGCCGGCGTCTCGGCGTGCAGCCAGGGCTCGATCATCTCGTATTGGGCGAACAGATGGCTCTGGTCGGGCACCAGATCCTTGATCACCGGCAGGTTGGCCAGCGGAAAGATCATCGCGGGTTGGGCCAGATCAGCCATGGCGCGGGTGCAAGCGGTCCAATTCGTGCCATCGATCGTCATGGCGCATGACCCGCATACGCCCTCGCGACACGAATGCCGGAAGGTCAGCGTCGTGTCGATCCTGCTTTTTATCCAGATCAGCGCGTCGAGCAGCATCGGCCCGCAATCGTCCAGATCGACGCGGAACGTATCCAGCCGCGGGCCGGCCATGCCGTCGGGATCGAAGCGATAGATGCGGAGCGTTGCGATCCGCGTGGCGCCCTCCGGCGCAGGCCAGGATTTACCCTCGGCGATGCGCGAATGCACCGCCACACCCAGGTTGCGCGGGACCGGAAAGCGCCGTGGCCACTTCAGACGCGGCACCTCGTCCGAGCGATCGACGATCATGGCCCCTCTCCTTGTGGGCGGGATGCCGGGGGCTGTGCGTCGATGGTGATGGCGATGGGATCGCTGGCGGGGAAGGTTCCTTGCAGCGCCAGGTCGAGAAGCGTCTCGACATGCGCCGCCTGTCCCGGATCCCGGTCCCTCGCCGGCAAGGGGGTCCCGTGATCCCCGCCGGCCTCCGCGCCTGGGCTTCCGGGGCCGGGCGATCGGGCGAAATCCATCGCGCCGCAGCTCAGGATCCTGCCGCTTGCGTCCGCCGTGATCCGTATGCGGCGGCTGGACGAGAAGAAGAGCAGCCGCACCGTGCCGGCATCCTTGCCCTCGCCGCGCTCGAACCGGCTGGTGATCGTGCCGTCGCGCATGCCCTGCCGCAGATCGTCGGCGCTGATCCCGAATGCCCTGGCCAGGACGGCCGCGTCGATCCGGGCGCCGTCTTGCTGCAATTCGATCCCAGGCATCGCCCCCTCTCTTTCCCGGCCTCACTCGGCCGCCACCACGCGCCCTCCCGGACCCGCTCCGGGCCAGGCGCAATCCTCGAGCGTCGTGCGGTCCAACTCGGCCATGAACGCCTCGCGCGCGGCGGAAAGCTGCGGCCGCAGGCGGCAGCGCGGCCTCAGGACGCATTCGCCGCCATCGGCGCGGAAACATTCCACGATGGCGAACTTGCGCTCCAGATGGCGCACCACCTGTCCCAGCGTGATCTCATGCGCCGGGCGCATCAGCCGCAGCCCGCCGGATCGGCCGCGCTCGGACCGCACGAAGCCGCCAAGCCCTAGGTCGCTGACCACCTTGGCCAGGTGATGCTGCGAGATGGCGAACTCCCTGGCGATCTGCCCGGTCGATATCGGTTTTTCCGGCGCCCCCGCCAGCCGCATCAGCACCCGCAATCCGTAGTCGGTAAAGGTCGCAAGACGCATCGGCTCTCCTAATTGGTATTGACAATACCAATTATGTGGGAAGATATTCGGTATTGCAAGTGCCGAATATAAGGGCTTCGCGCATCCTCCTGACCCGCGGCGCCCGACTCACCGTCAGACACCCCCCGCTCATGGAGACCGCCATGCCCCAGACCACATTCCCATTGCACGACCGGACGGTCGGCGAGATCGCCGCGCGGCTTCCCGGCGCGTCCGGCGTGTTCCGTCGCTTCGGCATCGATTTCTGCTGCCAAGGAGAGGTGCCGCTGGCAGAGGCAGCCAATCGGCGCCACCTGGACCTTGGCGCGCTCGAGGCGGTCCTGGGCAACCTCGACCCCCTGGCGATCCCCGATGCGCCACGGGAGACCGGGGCGCTGATCGACCATATCCAGACCCGCTATCACCAGGCGCATCGCCGGCAGATCCCCGAACTGATCGCGCTTTCGCGCAAGGTCGAGGCGGTCCATGCCGGCCACCCGGACGTGCCCAAGGGGCTAGCCGACGTGCTGCAGCAGATATGGGGCGAACTGGAGGTGCACATGAAGAAGGAAGAGTTGATCCTTTTCCCGGCCATGCGCCGGCAGGCGGCGGACCGGATTGCCGTCCCCATCGCCGAGATGCGGCACGATCACGACGATCACGGCGCCTTCCTGGCAGAGCTGGCGCGGCTGACGCAGAACCATACCGTGCCCGAGGGCGCCTGCCGGACCTGGCAGGCGCTTTACGCCGGGACCGCGCAGCTGCGGGCCGACCTGATGGAGCATATCCATCTGGAAAACAACGTGCTGTTCCCGCGCTTTGAAAAGGGCGCATGAGCCTGCTGCTGGAAGCCGGGCCGCTATTCATGCGATCCCGCGACGCTTGCCGCCGGCCCCGCATCCAACGCCCCGAAGCCCGCCCCATGTGATCCAATCGAGGAGGAGGTTCCATGTTCCGATCCAGTTGCATCCTTGCCGCCTCGCTGGCGCTGCTGCCGCCTGCCAGCCTTGCCCAGACCGGCCAGTCTGCCACGGGCGCAGCGGTGGCAGAGACGTGGCTGCCGACCCTGCAGGTCGATACGCCGCAGCAGGGCTTCGATCTGGCCATCGTCATGGCGCGGCGGGCGGTCAGGACGACCCAGCCCGATGTCGCGATGCTGAAGGCGCAGCGGTCACGCTATGCCGAGGATGCGGCCAGCCTGATCGACGTCTCGGCCGTGGCGGCGGCCTGATTCGCGACCATCGCCGCGGCCAACGACTATTGGCGCGAATGAATCTGAAGGGAGGACGACCATGGCCGACATCTCCATGCCCAAGGCCAGCGCCGCGCTTGGCGCGAAACGTCACGCGCTGGCGCCAGCCATCGACGATGCCTTTCTGGCGCTGTTGAAGGCCGTCTTTGCCGACGGTGCGCTGGACAAGCGCACCAAGCAACTGATCGCGGTCGCCGTGGCCCATGTCACGCAATGCCTCTGGTGCATCGAGGGCCATGTCAAGGGCGCCCGCCGCGAGGGCGCCACCAACGAACAGATCATGGAGGCGATCTGGGTCGCGGCCGAGATGCGCGCCGGAGCCGCCTATGCCCATGCCAACAAGGCGCTTGCGGTGCTGGACCAGATCGATGGCGCGTGAAGCCTGCCCATGCCCTGCTGCCGCCCCTTGGGAATCATGGCAACGGGTCGAGGCCTGTATGAAGGGCGCGGCGGCAGCCCGGCGGATCACCGCAAGGCTCGATGCCACCCTTCGCCTTGCCGATAACCGCAGGGCCGGCCAGGTCGGCTTGCCGCCGCGCCCGACCATCCGCGTATCCGCAGACCGGAGCCAGCACAGATAAAGGACAGGACCATGTCAGCCCAGATCAGCGACAGCATCGAAGAGAAGCGGGGCTTCTTCACCCGCTGGTTCATGTCGACGAACCACAAGGATATCGGTGTCCTCTACCTGTTCACGGCGGGTCTGGCCGGGCTGATCTCGGTCACATTCACCGTCTACATGCGCATGGAGTTGCAGCATCCCGGCGTGCAATACATGTGCCTGGAGGGGATGCGGCTGGTCGCCGACGCCTTGTCGGAATGCACGCCCAACGGCCATCTGTGGAATGTCGTCGTGACCTATCACGGCATCCTGATGATGTTCTTCGTGGTGATCCCGGCGCTGTTCGGGGGGTTCGGCAACTATTTCATGCCGCTGCATATTGGTGCCCCGGACATGGCCTTCCCGCGGCTGAACAACCTGTCGTATTGGCTCTATGTCTGCGGGGTCTCGCTTGCCATCGCCTCGCTGCTGTCGCCGGGCGGCTCGGATCAGCCGGGGGCAGGGGTGGGCTGGGTTCTGTATCCGCCGCTCTCCACAACCGAGGCCGGCTATGCGATGGACCTGGCGATCTTTGCCGTCCACGTCTCGGGCGCAAGCTCGATCCTGGGTGCGATCAACATCATCACCACCTTCCTCAACATGCGTGCGCCGGGCATGACGCTGTTCAAGGTGCCGCTGTTTGCCTGGGCGGTCTTCATCACCGCCTGGATGATCCTGCTGTCGCTGCCGGTGCTGGCCGGGGGTATCACCATGCTGCTGATGGACCGTAATTTTGCTACCCACTTCTTCAACCCGGCCGGCGGCGGCGATCCGGTGCTGTATCAGCACATCCTGTGGTTCTTTGGCCATCCCGAGGTCTACATGCTGATCCTGCCCGGTTTCGGCATCATCAGTCACGTCATCTCGACCTTCGCCAGGAAGCCGATCTTCGGTTATCTGCCGATGGTTCTGGCCATGGCCGCCATCGCCTTTCTCGGCTTCATCGTCTGGGCGCATCACATGTACACGGCCGGCATGTCCCTGACCCAGCAGACCTATTTCCAGATGGCGACCATGACCATCGCGGTGCCCACCGGCATCAAGGTCTTCTCGTGGATCGCGACCATGTGGGGCGGCTCGATCGAGTTCAAGACGCCGATGCTCTGGGCCTTCGGCTTCCTGTTCCTGTTCACCGTCGGCGGCGTCACCGGGGTCGTCATCGCCCAGGCGCCCTTGGACCGCGTTTATCACGACACCTACTATATCGTGGCGCATTTCCACTATGTGATGAGCCTTGGCGCCGTCTTCGCGATCTTTGCAGGCACCTATTACTGGATCGGCAAGATGTCGGGCCGGCAATACCCGGAATGGGCGGGCCAGCTGCATTTCTGGATGATGTTCATCGGCTCGAACCTGATCTTCTTCCCGCAGCACTTCCTGGGCCGCCAGGGCATGCCGCGGCGTTACATCGACTATCCGGTCGAGTTCGCCTATTGGAACAATATCTCGTCGATCGGCGCCTATATCTCCTTCGCGTCCTTCCTGTTCTTCATCGGCATCGTGTTCTACACGCTCTTCGCCGGCAAGCGCGTGAACGTGCCGAACTACTGGAACGAGCATGCCGACACGCTGGAATGGACCCTGCCCTCGCCGCCGCCTGAGCACACCTTCGAGCAGCTGCCCAAGCGCGAGGACTGGGATCGCGCACACGCGCATCGGTAGCGGAGGCAGACCTTCGGAAACAACCGATCGTATCCAACAGCACCCGACTCGAGCGGATGTCGGAACAGCCGATGCTGACGCATATCAGCCAAAGGCATCATACCGTGCGAGGCGGATAGGCACTGAAAGCTGCATTGCAAGCGGTGCCGCAGAGGAGGGGTAGGAGATAGACCGGACGATTCCCAAGTGGTGTCGGCGCGCCAAGGTAGCGGGTGCTGGAGCACCGGCACGAAAGAGAACGTCCATGGGAGAGGCCGTATCCGACACACCCACAACTCCCGGAATAATAATTTGGCAATCACGTCACGCGGCATCTTGACGCGATTCGATATGTTTACACAAGCATATCGTGATGGTACCTCACGATTGTCGGTGGCGTGGAACCACGCGATCCAGATATCACGGGGGACCAGGGTGCCATGCGTCGCGCAGTTTCGAATGGTGGGATAGCGATTTCTTTTTTCTGCCTGGCCACAGCAGGTCATGCGCAGACGCTGCCCGGACAGGACGCCATCGTTCTTGATCAGGTCGTCATCCAGGGGGGCGACGACAGCGGCAAGAGCGGGGTGCGCGCGAAAACCGCGACGATCGGTCCGCTTGGCCGGCGCGAGATCAAGGACACGCCCTATTCGGTCAGCGTCATCGACAAGACGCTGATTGAAAACCAGCAGGCGACGACCTTGCCCGATCTGTTGAAATACATGCCCTCGACGCAGATGGAGGCGCGCGGCGGCGGCGATGTCGGGCGCCCGCAATCGCGTGGCATGCAGGGCACGCCGGTTTTCAACAATCGCCTCGATGGTATGAACATCGTCGCCGCCACTGCGCAGCCCATCGAGATGTATGAAAGGGTCGAGGTCGTCCACGGCCTCGCCGGCGCCTATTTCGGCCCGGCGAGCCCCGGCGGACTTTTCAACTTCGATCTGACCTACCTGCCGATCAAGGATCGCCGTGAAAGCCTCACTGAGATTAACGAGGCAATGGATCGCATCGCCGCCGCCATCGAGGGCAGCATAGCCGGTGCGAAGACGCAACGCATCCAAGGCGGGGGAGGCGGTGCCACCCG